>CAYPMQ010000222.1:0-5927 GCA_964411625.1 uncultured Ignavibacteriaceae bacterium | reverse complement strand
CTTCATGACCATGAAAGGTCCAGCCTGTGCCTTCAATGAATTTTTTGGTCTGTGGTTTTGCTATGTCATGAACGAGTGCGGCAAAGCGGAGCCATACATCATCAGTTTTCTGTGATATGTTATCAACAACCTCGCAGGTGTGGTAAAACACATCTTTGTGATGGTAATCTTTACGCTGCTCAACACCCCCCATGATTGCAACCTCAGGGAAGATATGTTTCATTATACCCGTTTGGTACAGAAGCCTGAGTCCCCCACCGGGATTAGGGGAAGCAAGAATCTTCAGGAATTCTTCCGTTATCCTCTCCTGAGTTACAATTGTTATTCTCTCTGCATTTGCGGTAATGCCATCAAGGGTTTTATCTTCTATCATAAAACCGAGCACCGAAGCAAACCTGATAGCCCTCATGATTCTGAGCGGGTCATCTGAAAAGGTGATTCCGGGCTCAAGCGGGGTTCTTATCAGACCGCTTTTCAGATCGCTGATACCATCGTAGAGGTCTATAAATGTATCTTTCCTCTGACCTGAGAGGCCAACAGCCATAGCGTTTATCGTAAAATCACGGCGTGAGATATCATCTTCAAATGTGCCTTCAACCACTTCGGGATTGCGGCTGTATTCAGTGTAACTTTCCTTTCGGGTTCCCACAAATTCGAGGTCGTAATTCCCATACCTGATATATGCCGTTCTGAACCTCTTGAATACCGATATTTCAGAACCTCCTATTGCGGCAGAGAGTTTTTCTGCAAAGCCGGGTCCATCGCCAGCCACGGAGAAATCAATATCAGCTCTGGGTCTGCCAAGCAGGTAGTCTCTTACAAATCCGCCCACAACATAAACTTCATAACCGTTTTCAACGGCAAATTCACGGATGAGCTTGATTACGGGAAATTCTTTATAAATTACTGAAGCGATATCCCTGATATCATATTCAGTCCGGGTTCCTGCTGGCATTGTTTCTGTTAAAATTCCTCGGTTTTTACGCGCTCAATATCAGCCCCGAGAGCTTTCAGTTTTAATTCCAGATTTTCATATCCCCGGTCGAGATGATAAATTCTGAGAACTTCGGTTGTACCTTCTGCAGCAAGCCCGCCCAGCACCAGTGAAGCGCTTGCCCTGAGATCTGTTGACATAATTTTTGCGCCTTTTAATTTCTTAACGCCTTTAACCACTGCAGAGTTGTCTTTAACAGTGATATCTGCACCAAGCCTCATCAGTTCGGGAACGTGAGAGAACCTGTCAAAATAGATATTATCTGTAATGGTTGAAGAGCTGTCTGCAATTGACATGTAAGCAATCCATTGTGCCTGCATATCCGTCGGGTAACCCGGGAAAGGTCCTGTGGACACATTAATACTCTTCGGTGAGAAATCAGAGGCATCTATTTTAATGTTGTCTCCGTTATAATTCATTTTCAGGCCTGATTCTTCAAGCTTTGCGATAATGGAGTAAATGTGCTTAACCTCAAGGTTGTTGATCTTTATCTGGCCTCCGGTCATAGCAGCGGCAACCAGAAGAGTACCGGCCTCAATACGGTCGGGAATCGTTTCGATTGCCGCAAAATCGAGGTAATCAACGCCTTCAATCTCAAGTATTGATGTATTAATTCCTGATATCCTGGCACCCATCTTAACAAGAAATTCCGCCAGATTAGAAATTTCGGGCTCCATGGCGGCGTTGTTGATAATTGTATTTCCTTTTGCGAGCACTGCCGCCATCAGAACGTTGCCCGTTGCTCCCACTGAGGGAACATCAAAGTTGATTCTTGCGCCGTGCAGTTTTTTGGCTTTTGCAACAATGTAACCGTCCTCAAGATCAATTTCGGCGCCAAGTCTTTTCAGTCCTTCAATGTGAAGATTGATCGGTCTTGGACCCCATGCGCAGCCGCCCGGCAGTGAAACCTTGGCATAACCGTATTTTGTAAGGAGAGGACCCAGTACATAGAATGAAGCACGCATCTTTTTAACCAGCTCATATGGTGCTACCTGATTATTGATTGTCTGAGGATTAATAATCAGTTCATGTTCTTTAATCTCTGTTGTGGCACCGAGGCTGTTAAGAAGTTTTGTCATCGTGAAAACATCATTAAGCCTGGGTGTATTATATATTTTAACGTTACCGTTGGCAAGAATAGCTGCGGGCATCAGAGCCAGAGAAGCATTCTTCGCTCCGCTGACAGTAATTTCACCCTTTAGCGGCTTACCTCCGCGTATTACAAATTTATCCAATATTTAACTCCAATATAAAATCAGTATTAACAGTGTCAACATACCGCCCGGGCGGATCAGTATTAACAGTGTCAACAGTACTGACAGTGGCATCAGTGACAGCAGCCCGCCGGGGCGGATATCAGTGTCAACAGTATTAACAGTGTCAGCAGTACTAACAGTGGCATCAGTTACATAAAAGCACTATTAAATTTCGTGTTAAACCCCTTTATACTGTTACGTACAGGAAACAATCCCGATAAATCGGGAGAGGCTGAACAACTATCAACGAAGCCCTTAACCCCAAACCCTATACCCTAATTTTTGTACTTCAGTATACTGCCGGGGGAGCCTGCCATAAAGACTCTGCCATCTGGTGATCTGTACAGAGAATTGGGAGCTACGCCTCTGCCTGAGGAACCGATGCTCCAGTTAAAGCCGCCGTCTCCGGTAACAAGCAGGTCACCGCGTGATGTAACTGCAAAGCCTTCCTCTTTATCCTTAAACAGGAATGAAATAATTCCGCTGCGGCCGTCATTAAAAACTTCTTCCCAGGTGTTGCCGCCGTCTTCGGTATGGAAAATAATACCACCGCCGCCGGCAGCAAAACCATTATTTTTTTCGGTAAAAACCACCCTTCTGATATAATTTGTAGTGAATGACGGGAGCTGTTTCCAGCTTGCTCCTCCATCCTCTGATTTCAGTATCACCCCGTTCCTTCCGCATGCAAATCCAAAATTTGTATCCAGAAAGTAAACTGAAAAGAGGAGCTCGCCGGTGGGTGAATTCACTCTTTCCCAGGTGTATCCCCTGTTTCTTGAAAGAAGGATGGTACCCTGATTCCCGACTACCACAACTTTGCCGTTACTCAGAACCTCCGCATCCATTAGAGTGGCATCAGTAAATGATTCCATCTTTTTCCAGGTTGTACCTGTATCCTGTGAGCTGTATATCTCTCCCTGCTGACCAACAATAAGAAATCCCGTGCCTTCAATGTAAACAACATCATTCAGGGTGGCTTTAGTATCAATCTTTAGGGTGACCCATGTATCGCCGGCGTTAACAGTCTTCAGAACCGTGCCTGTATCCCCGCTGGCAAGTCCTGTATTATAGTCACTGAAAGCTACCGATGTGATAGCACCCGTGAAACCTGTTTCCAGAGGTATCCACTTATCAGCGCCGAAATAATTTATACTAGCCTTATATGAAAAGGTGGTATCACCGGTGGCCTGTCTCTGCCCGAGGGTACCTTTTTTAAGCTGCGGCCAGAAACTTGCCAGAGCGCCGTAAAATACGTAAGAAAATCCTACAAGCGCAGCAAAAACAATAGTCAGAACAATATAAACGCTGATTTTCTTTTTGCGAAGCTGTTTCTTTTCCTGTTCAAAAGGCGATTCTTCCTTTGTTTTCCTCGTCTGAGGGAACTTAACGGCATTTATGAGATAATCAACAAGCTGAGCAAATTCATCACAGGTGGAATACCTCTGCATCGGGTCTTTTTCAAGTGCTTTCATTATCAGCTTATCTATTTCAGGATGCAGACCCTGTACTTCTGCCGTAATTCTGGGAGGTTTCTGTTTCAGATGTCCGTTCATTATTTCGAACTCTGTCTGATACTCAAATGGAGTCACACCTGAAAGCATCTCGTAAAGGGTGATACCGAGCGAGTAGATATCTGACTGTATTGTGGGATCATCGGCGTTGATCTGTTCAGGACTCATATAAAGCAGAGTACCTATTTTTGTACCTGTTTTTGTGATTCCCTTTTCATGTACCGATTTTGAAATACCGAAATCCATTATTTTGGCATTACCAAACTTATCTATAAGCACGTTTGAGGGTTTTATATCGCGGTGAATAAATCCCATTTTGTGCGCATAACCTATGCCCGAAAGCATCTGTTTCAGGTATGTAAGGGCTTCAACCTGATCAAGTCTCCCCTTCCGGTCAATAATCTGCTCAAGAGTTTCGCCATCAACAAACTCCATCGCGATCCCGAGGTAGCCGTGCTCGTCAAGAAATCCGTATACCGGAATAATATTGGGGTGCGTCAGTTTAGCCTGATTTCTAGCTTCCCGCTTAAACCGTTCAATAAACTGCGGGCTTTGCGCAGTCTGCGAACTTAAAATTTTCAGAGCCACAAGTCTCTCAAGTTTAAGATCAAGCGCTTTATAGACCACACCCATTCCGCCTTCGCCCAGCTTTGAGATGATTTTGTAATTTCCGATTATTGAACCAACCATATTTTCTAACTCTTGTTGCTTATGATAATATATGAGTAATTATCGGGAGCTCCTCTCAAATCGATCTGCTCCTTCAGAAAATTATCTGCATCATTAAGATCATCAAATGAGAGAATCATTCCTATCTCTTCATCGGTGACCAATCCGGTGACACCATCCGTACATAATAAAAACCGCCAGTGACCCTCAGCTGAAAGATCAATGTATGAGAAATCTACAACAATCTCCCTGCTCTGCCCTAGAGCTCTGAGTATCACATTTTTATCGGGATGTCTTTCCGCCTGAAATTCGGAAAGATAGCCTTTATCAATATATGACTGTGTAAGGGTATGATCTTTTGTAAGCCTGATCAGACCCGTCTCGGGTGAATGAAAATAAACCCGTGAATCCCCGATGTGACCCCAGTATGCCCTGTCTGTAGTTATAAAAAGTAAATCTGCTGTGGTTGCCATTCCGTACAAACGCGGATTGACCGAAGCATATTCCAGAATCTTCTGATTGGCCGATGTCATTGCTGCCAGAACCTTTTCCCCCGGATTCTCAATCCTGCTTGTTGAATAATGGCTGACAATCTCTTTTGCGGCTATTTCAGATGCCACTTCACCTGCATTTTTCCCGCCTACCCCGTCGCAGATAACAGCAATCAGCCCGTCTTCCGCCTGATAAACACCAACATAATCCTGATTAACCGTCCTCACCAGCCCGGTGTGGCTTTTTGATAAATAGTCTAATACCATATTAAAATAAGCGCAATTTTCTGTTTAGCTAATTTAAACTATTTTGGGGAGATCTGAAACTTGATAACGCTAACATTAACTTAAAGAGATTATAAAAATTATCGGTAAATATACTCTCTTACTCTAAAAATTTCATCAGATATAATTTAATTAAGCTTCCGGCGCAGTTATTCCGCTGATTTTTATCTGTTTTATTTATGCACAGGCAGTTTTGAAAAGGGGTTCCTGAGTAATCAGTAAATCTCGGGAGAATCTGATTAACTACCCGGAAAAAACTTCTCATGCAAATCAATCCGTTATTTAGATGACAGCGGCCGCCCTGCTTAAGATTTTGTGTAAGTGTGTTAAGATATTGAATAATTTTTCAGGAAATTTTAATAATGAAAATAAATTTCCGGAAATATCACAATTTACCCGCTCTTTTAACTCAGCAGATAGGATTTTAACCACATTTTAACCGCTTTGTTAATCAGGTTATTAACCTGTCTTGAATATATTTCCTGTATGTTAAATATTTTTTTAACCGATTGTATGAATCAGCGGGTAGGGTTTACATTCTGATTCGGTCTGTATGCAATCCTGTAAACAATTTGAGAGGACCAAAATTCAATGTTAAAATTTATTCATATATCAGACTCGCATCTCGGTTATTCTGATCTTGATGCCGTTAATGATGCCGGGCTCAATATAAGAGAAAATGATTTTTATGACGCCTTTACTCAGACGGTGGATATAATAC
>CAYPMQ010000221.1:0-6017 GCA_964411625.1 uncultured Ignavibacteriaceae bacterium | reverse complement strand
GGTATGAATATCTTTTAAAGAGATTATTCAGACCTATTCCAGTTGACCTTACCTCCTGCTTCTTTAATCTGAGCGGATTTGTGAAACGGAGGGTATACTCATCGGCAGTGATTTTTATCAGAAACTCCCCGCTGCCTTCAATTATGTTATGTTTGAGTGCATTCTCTATCAGAGTCTGAACGGCAAGAGGGGGAACGCAGCTGTCAAGCGCTGCCTGCTCTATTTCAATTTCAAATCTCAGATTTTCACCGAACCTGAGCTGCTGCAAAAATGTATATGATGAAGCAAATGTTATCTCATCCCTCAGATATACAACATCTTTATCAATCACATCAAGTATATAGCGGTAGACAGACGAGAACTCTTCAATAAATTTCTGTGCACCCGCCTTATCGCTGCTGATCAACGCCGAAAGCACATTCAGGCTGTTAAATAGAAAATGAGGGTTAAGCTGACTCTTCAGGACATCATATTTTACCTCGGCATTCTCCTTTTTTAGTTTTTCAACCTCAAGTTCAGATTTCACAGACTTTTTAAAGATTTGTATGCTTTCAAGAATCACGCCGAAAGTTATATTAACAGTTGTGGCAATGATCATATTTATGAATATCACTGTTACAAGCGGTGTGCGGTATGTGAATATAAGATTTGCGAAAAGTGTTACGATGACACCGCCAACGGCTCCGGCTGCCGAAATCAGTAAAAATTCTGATATCAGGCGCCGGAAAATTTCTTTGTTCCAGGGGTATCTGTCATCCAGAAATCTGATAATTTTCAGATTTATGATATAAAGGATCATTGCGAAAATTGCACTTATAACGGTTACGTTTAAGAGTCTGACGAGGAAACTTCCTGCATCAGGATTCCTTACAAATCCGGTGTACTGGTTATAACTTATCAGGAACAGCTGTACAAAGAATACCGCTGCCGTGATAAGACCAACTGAATGTCTGTTTATTTTCAATTCCGAATCCATTTATTAAGCCTCTCAAACTAAAATAAATTTAACGACAAATACCATTCTTTAACAAAAAAAGTGCCCCCGATCAGGGGGCATAATCCTGAGCAAAATGAAGAAAAGGCTAAAGAATTCCGTACTTTAAGGTGATTCCGTATGAGGCTTGCCTTAAGAGATACTCATCAGTTCCTTTAAGTTTGAGCGGTGAAGTAAGTCGGTAGCTTGCATTGGCACCGACCCGGAAGTTTTTACCGATACCAAAGTTATATTCAATCATCGGTTCAAAAACGGCAAAAGTTTCTATATCAATGTATTCCCGGTACCATTCAAGGTTATCACGGTAATCTTTATCATAGCGGTAGTCTGCTCTTCCCATGCCTGAGGAAACGGAAACCGAGAGTTTATGATTCTGTGCAAGATTAAAGGTTTTTTCTATGAAAAGAGTGCCGTAACCTGCATTCAGATGATAACTGCCAGTCTGTGCAAGTTTTGTCAGCCCTTTGTCATAAAGAAGTCCGTTAGCTGATACACCTGCTGACCAACCGTTTTCAAGCACTAATGCAGCCCTGAATCCGGTCATTCCGGCATCATCATTATCCACTCTTGTGTACTGCCCGGTTACTGAAATATAAGCTCCGAAATAATATGTACTTTCTCCGAGTTTAAGAGAAAAAAGCTTGTTGCTTTCATTAATCTGCGGGTATGCGGTTAAGGTCATTAGTATAAGGGCAGCAAGTAAATTGTAAGTTTTCATTTTATCATCTCTGTAAGTGTTTGTGAAAGTTTACGTTGTAAAACTACGCAGTGAAAATGCGGCTGAAAATTAAAAGGGAGTGAAGTGATGTAATCAGGGAGTGAACGGGTAAAAAAAAGGAGTGAAATAATGGCAGAGAATGTTTAATGTGCCGCACGGATAGATATAAATGAGATGAAAGCGAATCAGAAAATCAATAATACTGTGCAGGTACCAAAGATATATCACTCACTTTAACACCAAAAAGGCTGCCCCGGGGCAGCCTGACTTTGGTCACCTGTTTCCGGAATAATGCTTAAGCTCTTTTTCCTAATTCTCTGTCGAGGAGGAAGAGAGTATTTGAACTGTCGCCAACCATCTTCATTTTTTCAACCACATCTCTTGATGCAGCCTCTTCTTCAACCTGTTCTTTAACGAACCAGTTTAAGAACTCCACAGTTGCGTGATCTTTTTCCTCATAAGCGAGTGAAACGAGATCATTGATTGACTTTGAGATATACTGCTCGTGGGCATATGCTTCTTCAAAAGCTTCAAGAGGTTTTGCCCATTCTGTTTTAGGGGACTGAATAGCCTGAAGAGTAACTCTGCCGTCTCTTGTATTAATGTAATCGTAGATTTTCATGGCGTGTTCTCTTTCTTCTTCTGACTGAACTTTCATCCAGTTGGCAAATCCGCCATAATTTTTTGACTCAAAGTAAGCTGACATTGAAAGATAAATATATGAAGAGTATAGCTCTTTGTTTACCTGCTCATTTAAGGCTTTTTCAATTTTTGCACTTAACATAGTTTTAATTCCGTATTTAAGTTATTGATATTTTAATTTCTGATTGACCAACATAAATATAACGTTCCGGTAAAATAATATGTTCCGGTCTGAAAGTTCCCCGGGAAAGTCATATTTAGACTTAGTCTTATTTATTTCAGCGGAAAAACCGGACATTACATTTTAAGAGAGGTTAAGGGTATATATATAAATGAGTTGCGGCAAAAAACCGCACCTTCTTTCAGGGGGGGCAGTCTTTTTTAGACTAAGTATAAATTTCAGGCAATGAACAATTGATGTGATCAAGATGAGTACAGGAGTGAGGAAGATATAAAAAGGGACGGATCAAAATCCGCCCCCTGATAAAGTCCTGTCTATTTTTTCTTAAGAATCATGCCGGATGAATCAGGAACCTTTACACTTCCTTTTGCCTGTGCAAGTGCAGTTGTTCCTGCTTTATTTCCGTCAGTAATTATATCGTATTCATTAGTATCAGGTAACTGAAATATATGGTCCTTATTGGGATTTGCGTTGAAGAGAACAACGAAAACTTCATTGCCATGCTTAACTTCATATCCGAGTGTAAAAGGATCAGCTTCAGTATTCATAAATTTAATATTTTCATAATCGGCGCGTCTGAATGCGTCATATTTATTTCTGAGTGATATGAGACCGCGGTAGTAATCAAGCAGTTCTTTGTTGATATCGGCATGATCAAAGTTCAGAAAGTTTGTTTCATTATCTTTTTCATAAGAGTTATGATCTATTTTACCTTTATGGGAGTCATGAACTTGAGTTTCAGTGGGTATCACTTTTGAACGTGCATACTCCTGACCCGAATTGATCATTACCATGCCTTGTGAAGTGAAGAGGAACAGAGCGCCCAGTTTATTCAGTTTCGTTTGCTTTTCATTAAGTCTGACAAATTTTTCAACATTGGTTATCACGGTGTCATTTGTTGCATAACCTGTGCCTATTCTGATAAAGTCACCGAGAGTATATCCGTCATGTGATTCAAGATAGTTTACGGAGTGTTCTTTTTTCTGAAAAAGACCGAGAGAATCTCTGACAAGGGTGCCATTAACATAAGATCTGATACGCTGGGGGGAATTATTGCCATACCATTTACCGAATATCCAGCCGTGTCCGTTATTCGGGTTTTCACCTTTAATTCCGTTTCTGATCTGATCATTCCAGGCGCCCCAGCCTCTGAGGGAGAAACCTGCGGGATCATATCCTCCGCCCCACGGTTCACAGACAAATACAACCTGCGGATTAGCCTTTTTAGCTTCTCTTATGATAGTCTCAATGGTTTCCCAGTCAAGCAGTTTACCGAGATCAAATCTGAAACCATCTACATTGTATTCTTTCATCCAGTAGAGCACGCTTTCAACTATCAGTCTTCTGAGCATTGGAGCTTCAGTTCTGAGATCGTTGCCGCAGCCGCTTTCAGCTCTGAAAGAACCGTCGTTATTCAGCCTGAAGTAATATTCTCTGTCTATCTCTTTAAGGTTGCCGATTTCATACTCGGAAAGGTGGTTGTACACAACATCCATTATAACGCCAATGCCCTCTTTATGGAAAGCTTTAACCATGTCTTTGAAGTGGGTAACGGCTCTGCCATCGGCACCCTGCCACGTGTTCCATCTCAGATGATGCCAGTCTTCTGCATAATAAGCTTCCGGGGCAAAAAAGGCGGCGGTCATATATCCCCAGTGATTTCTTTCATAGGGGTTCCAGTTGTTGAATCTTCCGTGTAACGAGTCTTTGTACGGAATCTCAATATTGGCAAATTCCTGTGCAGGGAGAAGCTCGATGGTATTAACGCCGAGTGATTTTATGTAGTCAATTCCTCCGCGCTTACCTTTTTCGATAAGACCGTGATAAGTGCCGGGTTTTGCTGCCCCTGAGGTAGGATGTGCTGTAAGATCTCTGATGTGCATTTCGTAAATAATGAGATCGCGCCAGTCTCTCTGAATCCAGGTATCGCCCTGCCAGTCATACGGCTGCCCCTTCATAATAAGACCAAGTCTTGGGTTCATGTAAGTATTATAAGTAGCAACTGCTTTGGCATAAGGATCAAGAATAATGATCTTGTCTTTTTTAACCGGATCGTCTTCCGGGTTTATAACTTTATAACCATAATACCTGCCATAAAGATTGTCTTTCAGTCTTACTTCCCATACCCCGTCTTCAGACTTTTTAAGAGGATGCTCAACGTATTTTGAAGGGAAATCATCAGTTGAATTAAAAATCGTGAGCGCAACCTTGTTTGCTCTCGGTGCAAATAATCTGAAAACGATTTCTCCCTTGTCTTCAAAATATCCGAGCTGTTTATCTGAATAAAGGCTTTTTGTGTCGTTTTTATGCGGGGAGTGAGATTTCATAACTCCGGAGACTCCGTAATTCGTATTTAATAAGAAAAAGCTGATTGTTATAGCAAGTGTTAATGTAAATTCTATTCTTTTCATCAGTATCCCGAATCTTTTTAATGTTAATATCAAAAATTAGCAAGAAATTCTCACTTTGGGAAGGAAATATAAAAACGGGAACGCGGGGAGCAGTCATTCATCGTATAAACTCTGCGGGGAACGGAAATTGTTACTTCTCCATAAACCAGAACTCGTCAGGATTCTTTAAAGGCTCTAAATCAGAAACAAAAACGGCATCATCAACATAAGAGATTTTTTTCATCCCAAGTAATACGGAACTGATCTGCGGAAGAGAATAAAGCATATACAGAGATTTTCGTGAAAGACTCATACTATGTTTATCAGAGGGGAGATAACAGTTAAGAACGTTGTGCAGCCTTGAATTCCGACGGTTTGCCTCCGCAGAAAGAAGATTGTGCATTATAGTCATTAGCCGGTCAAGCTGTCTTTTATATTCGTCAAATCTCAGTCTGAATGAAGGATTTTCCGCTGAAACTGTTTCGGTAAACCCTGTCAGGCAGCTGAGTCTGGGCATAATGCCGTATTCATACAACTCGGTAAGCTGGTTTGGAGCAGTAAGAGCCGACATGCTGTTTCTGATTACAACTGTAAGGTTGAGATTTTTAAGAAATGTTTCTTTCTGCTCAACAGTTGCGCTGAGATCGTGAATGTGATAATTTCTGAAATTATCTTCCATTTTTCTGAAAGTCTCATAAGCTTCTGCCAGGTGCCTGTAGTCATTTCTTTCAGTTGATTTAAAATCAGCAAGACGGGTGAGGGTATTATGAGCAATAGCATTGAGGGGTCTGTTTATAAGAATACCATAATTTCCGGCATAAGCAAAACGGAGGGTGCTTTTTTCACCGTTAACAAGATTGTAATTAACGAGAGCATTTTTTTCAAGTAAATTCATCGGCATCTGCACCACGGCAAAATGATTATTTTCAGACACTTTCAAAGCTATTTCATGCAGCATCTCAAGCGAAACAAAATTTTTCAGAGATGATTTTTCAACAAATGTGTTTGATGAAACCCCGTAATATTTGATTCTTCCGCGCTCAACTTCTGACTCAAGATACTTAAATGCCGCTTCAATCCGTGAATAAAATG
>CAYPMQ010000220.1:0-6023 GCA_964411625.1 uncultured Ignavibacteriaceae bacterium | reverse complement strand
TGAGCATCATACCATTGAGGATACCGGTCTTTCACTCTGTGAGGCAATTCTTAAAGCCCTCGTTGAAAAAAAAGGGATAAGAAGATACGGTTTTCTCATTCCCATGGATGACAGTGTCACTGAATTCGGGATTGATCTGGGCGGAAGACCGTTTCTCAATTTCAATTGCTCATTCAGACGAGAGAAAATCGGTGATTTTCCCACAGAGCTGACAGAGGAATTTTTCAGGGCGGTTTCGGTAAGCATGAAAGCAAATATTTATATAAAAACAACCGGCAGAAATGATCATCATAAAATAGAATCCGTCTTTAAGGCATTTGCAAAATCATTGAACGATGCAGTTAGGGTTGATCCGAGAGCAGAAGGACTGATTCCATCAACAAAGGGGACTTTATGATCGGGGTGATAGATTACGGGGCGGGGAACACTGCCTCGGTAATGAATGCTCTTTCAGATCTCACTGCCGATCTGATTAAATCAGATGATCCCAAAGTTCTTTCCCGCTGCGATAAACTCATTCTTCCGGGTGTGGGAGAGGCATCGTCTGCTATGAAAAGACTTGATGAATGCGGCATAACCTCTCTGATCAGAAACACTGATGTTCCCCTTCTTGGTATCTGCCTCGGAATGCAGATGATGGGATCGTTTTCGGAAGAGGGTAACACTCAGTGCCTCGGTCTCGCTGATCTGCCTGTTCTTAAGTTTGATGAAAGCTCAATGACAGTCCCCAACATGGGCTGGTGCAGAACAAAATTGACGGGAGGCTGCCGATTATTTAGAAATATTAAAAATGATGAGTATTTTTATTTTGCTCATTCATTTTATATGCCTGTATCAGGAATTACAACTGCCACAGGCACTGCAGGCACAGAATTCACGGCCGCCCTCCGGATAAATAACTTTTACGGGGTACAGTTTCACCCTGAAAAATCCGGTCGTGCAGGTATTCGGATACTTAAAAATTTTACAGAGTTATGTTAGTAATACCGGCAATTGACATTATGAGCGGAAAAGTTGTCCGCTTAACCAAAGGTGACTTTACCAAAATGAAGCAGTATAACAGTGATCCTGTTGATCAGGCTCTTGAGTTCCAGACTTACGGATTTAAGAATCTTCATGTCGTTGATCTTGAGGGGTCAAAGTCAGGCAAAATAAGCACCATCATGGTGCTGAAACTGATTAAAAAACACACCAGCCTGCACATCCAGTTCGGTGGCGGAATCAGAGATATGGATGTTGCCGGGGAGATTCTTGAAACAGGAATTGACAAGCTTATAATAGGATCGCTTGCGGTAAAGAACCCTCCCCTTTTTGAAAGGATAGTAAAAGCAGCCGGTCCCGATAAAATTCTGCCCGCTGCCGATACCCTGAACGGTTACATTTCGATTCAGGGATGGACTGAAAATACTGACCTCCATGTTGAGGATCACATCAGTTACTGCCAGGGACTGGGACTCAAAACTTTTCTTGTAACTGATATCAGCCGCGATGGCATGCTTTCTGGCACCAACATAGACCTTTATAAAAATCTTCAGAATAAATTTCCGGGACTTAATTTTATAGCCAGCGGCGGTGTTCAGTCGCTTGAAGAAGTTGAGAAACTTCGTAACGCAGGCCTATACGCTGCCATTACAGGCAAAGCCCTCTATGAAAAACGTATTCTGATTGAGGAGCTCGTTAAACTTGCCGGCTAAAAGAATTATTCCGTGCCTTGATGTAAAGGACGGGCGTGTTGTAAAAGGCACCAATTTCGTCAATCTCAGGGATGCCGGTGATGCTGTTGAACTAGCCCTCAGATATGAACAGGATGGCGCTGATGAACTCGTTTTTCTGGATATCACCGCTTCACATGAGAAGAGAAAGATTCTCGCCGGGCTTGTAAAAGAAGTTGCTGCCGTGCTGAGGATTCCTTTCACTGTGGGCGGAGGTGTTTCAGATATTAGTGATTTTGAAGCACTGTTTAATACGGGAGCAGATAAAGTGTCTCTTAATTCGGCAATTGTTAAGAATCCCTCTCTTATTACTGAGGCGGCTAAACAGTTCGGGTCACAGGCGGTGGTGGCGGCAATAGACGTCAACTTGATCAATGATAAATATTATGTTTTTGTAAAGGGCGGAAGAGAAAACACCGGTATTGAAGGATTTGAATGGTGCCGCAGAGCGGAAGAGCTCGGAGCCGGGGAAATTCTCCTTACCACCATGAATAGGGACGGCACGAAATCGGGTTACGATCTTACATTCCTTAAAAAACTGAAAGAAATTGTATCCGTTCCCGTTATTGCCTCCGGCGGTGCCGGTACACCTGAGCATTTTTATGAGGCCTTCAGCACGGCAGGCGCCGATGCCTGCCTTGCCGCAGGACTGTTTCATTTCGGAGAACTCGGTATAGGTGAACTTAAATCTTACCTTATTGAAAAAGGAATTGAAGTACGTATATGAATTTTAATCTGAATTTTGACAAACTTGAGGGACTTATACCTGCCGTCATCGCGGATGCTGAAACGCTTGCAGTCCTGATGACAGGGTTTATGAATGAAGAAGCCGTAAATAAGACTCTTGAGACAGGGAAGGTTACTTTTTTCTCAAGAACGAGGAACTCACTCTGGGTTAAAGGTGAAACCAGCGGAAATTATCTCCATGTGAGGGAAATATTACCTGACTGCGATAATGATACACTTCTGATTTATGCTGAACCAGCAGGAAACACATGCCATACGGGTCAGTATTCCTGCTTCGGTGATGTCAGAAAATCCGGCACATACTTTCTTGATGAACTTACTCAGATAATAAAATCCAGAAGAAATGCATCTC
Source organism: uncultured Ignavibacteriaceae bacterium (assembly GCA_964411625.1). Classification (GTDB taxonomy): domain Bacteria; phylum Bacteroidota; class Ignavibacteria; order Ignavibacteriales; family Ignavibacteriaceae; genus JABWCA01. The sequence goes on along the minus strand of CAYPMQ010000220.1, from coordinate 3,212 downwards.
CCGATGAATCCTACACCGCAAAACTTTTTCAGAAAGGTGAGAACAGGATAATTCAGAAAGTCGGCGAAGAAGCAGTTGAGACTGTGATTGCAGCAAAAAATGATGACAGGGATGAACTTATTAATGAAGCCTCTGATCTTGTTTTTCATTTGATGGTGCTGCTTGAGAGAAAAAACCTCTCTCTGGAAGAAATTACACAGAATTTAAAGAACCGTCATAAAAAATAAAGCCTGTTAATTGATTTTAATCGGTTTTAAAGCAAATTTTCAGACCTGAGACGCCTTTATGTATTTGAACTGTAAAATTTTTTCCGTATCATTCTTTTTAGCGTTTTAAACAATTTGGCACAAAAGTTCATGTTCAGAAAAAGATTAAAGAGAACGGCTAAAAAAATTACAGCTAAGGAAACAGAAAGATTTTAAGAATTATTGAAGCACTTCAAAACCCTTGAAGTGCTTTTTTTTTTTGATGATGAAGATTGCAGATATAACTGAATTTCTCGAACAATGGGGTCCCCGCGATATTGCCTGGGACCGTGACAACACCGGATTACAGATAGGTGATGTCACTTTGCCTCTTAAAAATATCCTTCTATGCATGGATTTACAGGAAGAAGTAATAGAAGAAGCAATAAATATAAACTGCAATCTTATCATAACACACCATCCTTTTCTTTTCAATCCCCTCAGAAAACTTGATTTAGCAAAAGACCCCAGATCAAAACTTATTCAGAAGATTATCACTCATAACATCTGCATATATTCAATGCACACAAACCTTGATTTTACCTCTGACGGAGTTTCGGTAACACTGGCAGGTCTGCTTGGTCTGGATAATATCCGTTTTCTCGCACCAATTGAGAGAAAGCAGATCAAGATATCGGTTTTTGTTCCGGAGAATGCTGTTGAGGTGGTCAGCAATGCAATGTTTGCTGCCGGAGCAGGAGTAATAGGAAATTATTCGGGTTGCAGCTACAGATCTGCGGGAACAGGAACGTTTTTCGGCAATGATAACTCAAACCCCGCAGTTGGCAGCAGAAACAAGTTTGAAACAGCTGAAGAAACCCGCCTTGAAATGATAGCCGATGAATGGGCTGCAGATCGTGTCATAAAAGCTATGACTGATGCTCATCCTTATGAAGAGCCCGCTTTTGATGTCTATCCTGTTGAAAACAGAACAAAGAATTACGGAATTGGTGCTATAGGAGAATATAAAAAGCCATTAAAAGCCGAAGCATTTCTTTCTGTGGTGAGCAAGGCTATAGATCAGAAATGCCTCAGATATTCCCGCAATCACCCTGAAGAGATCAAAACTGTTGCAATGACGGGAGGATCAGGGCTTGAGTATATCAAATATGCAATTGCGGCCGGGGCCGATGCATACCTTACGGCAGACGTTAAATACCATGATTTTCAGGCAGCGGAGGGGAAAATTCTGTTAGTTGACGGGGGACATTTTGAAACGGAACATAAAGCACTCAAGACAGTTAAATCAAAAATACAAAAGCATTTTGGGAATGAAATGCCTGCCGGAATTTACTTTGCCGGGGTTAATTCCGTCAGATATTTTTATACCAAAAAGGAGAATAAATAAATTGAAGAACAGATTATCCTCAATGTACGAACTGCAGTTAATTGATGATCAGCTTGATGAACTGGAAGCACTTCGCGGTGACCTCCCCGCCATGGTCAGTGAGCTTGAAGACAAGCTCAGAAATATTCAGAACCAGATCAATGGCAAAGAGGAAGAGAGTGCAATCTCTGTAACAAGACGCGAACAGAATATCCAAAAGATAGAAAAACTGCACGAAAGTCAGAAAAGGTTTAAATCTCAGCTTTACCAGGTCAGAACTAATAAAGAATACGACGCACTTACCAAAGAAATTGACGCTGCAGATGCGGAAATCTCCAGACTTGAAAAAGAGAATGATGCACTTGTTGAGCTCTCGGATAAACTTAAAGCCGAGGCTGCCGAGCTTCAGCCTGTGCTGGCTGAATTACAGGATGAACTGAAACATAAGAATGAAAATCTTGCCAAAATTGTCAAGTCAAATGAAACAGAGTTCAAAAAACTCATGGAAAAAAGAAAAGCCGTTGAAGCCAAAATCAACAAAGGCGACTATGATAATTATATGCGCATCAGAAAAGCACGCAGAGGCAAAGCAGTTGCTACAATCAGAAGATCTGCCTGTTCAGGATGTAACAGTATTGTACCTTCTCAGAGGCAGCTTGAAATCAGACGTAACAACAGAATTTACACCTGCGAAGCCTGCGGAAGAATGCTTGTTTCGGCAGAAATTGCGGACGAACTTAGCGCACAGACTGAATAACTAACCTTAAAAAATTAGAGTGTTAAATCACTTCAATTTTATTATATTTAGGCAATTAGTTTTATTTAGTAATAGTTAAATTTCGAGAATTGAAAATCTTAATCAGGTCAGGCAATTGCTGTTTACTTCGTAGACAGAGGAAAGTCCGAACTCCCTAGAGCAAAGAGCCGGGTAACACCCGGGTGCAGAGTAAAATCTGCAACGGAAAGCGCCACAGAAAAAATACCGCCCGCTTTTGCGGGTAAGGGTGAAAAGGCGAGGTAAGAGCTCACCGCTTGATTTGTAAAAATCAAGGAATGGCAAGCCCCTCTCGGAGCAAGGTCAAGCAGAAAGTATCCGCACTCTGTAGCGGAAAATGTTGCTCGCATTATTACTTTCGGGTAGACTGCAGGAGCTGCGGAGTAATCCGCTTCCCAGATAAATAATTGCCGCCCGCATTGCGCGGGAACAGAATTCGGCTTACAGACCTGGTTAGAATTTTCTTTCTCTCCCTCTGCTAACCTATGTTGCGTTCTAAATGGAAAATTAAAGAAATTGAAGACCGGTTTGACATCGTCTCTCTGGCAGACTCATTAAATATTTCTGAGGTGCTCGCTAAGGTATTGATTCAGCGCGGCATCAGAACTTTTAATCAGGCAAAGCATTTTTTTAATCCCCATCTTAATTCTCTGCACGATCCTTTTCTTATGCACGGCATGGATAAAGCCTCGGGAAGAGTCATTCAGGCAATCACCAATTCTGAAAAAATTCTTGTTTACGGCGATTATGACGTTGACGGCACCTGTGCAACATCTCTTATGTTTATGTACCTCCGTGAACTTGGGGCAAATGTAAGTTATTATATACCTAACAGAATAAGGGACGGATACGGATTATCAAAAAC
>CAYPMQ010000219.1:0-6037 GCA_964411625.1 uncultured Ignavibacteriaceae bacterium | reverse complement strand
GTATGGTGCGGACCGTGCAGGATGATTGCACCTGTTGTTGAAGAGCTCGCAAAAGATTATGATGGCAAATTAAAGGTCGGGAAGCTTGATGTCGATAATAACCCTAACATTTCAATGAAATATGGTGTGAGAAGCATACCCACACTACTCGTTTTTAAAAATGGTAAAGTAGTTGATCAGATTATCGGCGCAGTGTCAAAAAATCTGATAGTGCAGAAATTAACCCCGCATTTATAATAGTGTGGATTTTTAAGCAAAAAATGTTTGAATCATACCTTTAATTCTTAACTTTTCATAAAAGAAAGTTCTCTGTTAAGAAATTATTAAGAGTTAAAAAGTTTTTTGTTTGCAAATTCTTTTTATTAGTCATAATTTAGTAACGCTGCATTCTCGTAAAAATTCCTTAACGGGTATTTTGATAAAGATGAAAAATATATCAATGCTTATTTTCATTTTATTTCATGAGAAATCATTAAATAAAAAGAGAATTTCTAATTAACTACAAATACATTAACCAATAACGGGAGTATATCTATGCTCAAAAAATCACTCGCTTTATTGGTGCTTGCTTTAATGGTAGTTTCATTAAATGCACAGCACGCAAAAAAGGCTCCGCTTAAAAGCGAACCTGCTAACGTAACGTTATCAGCTCCTTTAACAGGCGGAGTGCCGACATACGGCCCTGCTGCAGCTAACTGGGTGGCTGTAGATACCATGCAGAACACATACGGTCCTGCAATCGGTGCATTAAATCCATTGGCAGTTGATCCTGCTACCGGAACAGTAGTTGTTTTTCACAGAGGACGTACTACTTATGCAGCCGGTTCAGGTGCGGTAGTTTACAACTATTCAACTGATGGTGCAAACTGGACACGTGTGCTTCCTGCAGTTAACGGCGCTCAGGCTATTAACGCCAGATATCCTTCAATGGCAATCTACTCCAGCACAAGCCAGGGTACTTTACCAGTATTCTCATGGCCTGAACTGGTAAACGGTGGTTTCGGTGGTGTTGGCTACGGTGCTGACGCTTCAATCGGCGCGGGAACACCCGTTGCAGGTATCTTAACAGATCCTGTAGTTCTTTTCTCATCACAGGTTCCCACATTTGCAAGTCCAAACGTGGCTCTCTGGGCTTCAGACAATCAGACAGATGCTTCGATAAAGCTCTTCAAGACTGTTGATTTCCAGACTATTGATACCTTAACACCTCCCACATGGTCATCAGCTTCCTTTGATGATGGCGGGAACGTTACATTTGGCGGTGTTGCCGGCTTAGACAATACCTTATATTATGGTGTTGCAGGTACTTTCCCCGGTTTAACCCCTATCACTTCAGGCTGGTATCCCGGTTATTCAAAATCAACTGATAATGGTGCTACATGGTCAGCATGGAACGTTGTTGATTTCAGAACTATAGCAAACCCTGCAATTTCTAAATTTGACAGGCTCTGGGATTATATAAAACTTGATAATTTCGTATCATACCAGGGTGATATTAATGTAGATGCAAGCGGAAAAGTTCACTTACTCGTAACTTTAACCGATACAATAAATGATAATAACTCAGGCAACAATGCTCTGGTTGAACTCTATGAGACAGCAAACGGCTGGGATGGCAAAGTTATTATGGAAGGTCTCAGCGATTCATCATTCACAAAGCTCGATGGACCCGGCTTAGGTCAGATGGGCCCCAATGCTTACCTCGCTTTTGATGCTACAAGACAGGTTATGGCAGCTACATGGGTTAACCCGAATCCGACAATTGACAACGATTCACTCTGCGATCTCTGGATTTCTTACAGACATATCAATGGTGAATGGTCTGCTCCTATGAATCTGACTGAAACTGTAGGTATGAATGAGAACTCAACACACATGGCTCCCATGCTTACCTACAACGAGGCAACAAACAAGTACGCTGCTTATGTATTCTATAACTATCCTGCAGGTTACACCGGTCACTTCCCGAACGGAACATCACCGGATTACACACTTCAGCCTTCAGTTATTTACGTAGCAAAAGTTGAATTTGACAATCCTGCAGTTGGTGTTGAAGATGAAAACTTACCGAATGGTTTTGCTTTATCACAGAACTATCCGAATCCTTTTAACCCTTCAACAAGCATAAGCTTCATGATGGCTAAGACATCAAAAGTAAGCCTTAAAGTTTACGACATGATGGGTTCAGAAGTTGCTACGTTAGTTGACGGCGTTATTGAAGCAGGCAGCCACACTGTAAACTTTAATGCTTCAAACCTTGCTTCCGGAATGTACATCTACAAATTAACATCCGGAAACTTTGTTGAAACAAAGAAGATGATGTTACTCAAGTAATTCAAACATCATTTTTCTTCACAAATTCTATGAATAGAGAGGTTCCTGTCCTGAAAAGAGCGGGAACCTTGATTTAACCGGAGCTGCTTTAACCGGATAAATCAAAAAAAATAATCAACCTCGCTGCAATAGCTTTTTTAAATCTAATTCATGTCCATACTTAATGATCGGAGGAGATGGGATGAAAAGGCTCTTTATACTATTTACCGGAGTTTTGTCCATACTGCTCTCAATGAGCGTATCTGCACAGACCGGTGTTGGTAAACTCAGCGGTAAAGTAATTGATGCTCAAACCAAAGAACCGCTGGTTGGTGCCAACATAATAATCCTGAATACCGGACTCGGAGCCGCAACAAACATCGACGGAGAATACTTCATACTGAATATTACCCCCGGTACATATGCAGTTAAAGCAAGCTACGTAGGTTATGCTCCGAAAACTATCACGGAAGTGAGAGTTGTTGCCGGTATCACATACGAACTTAACATTGAACTCTCAACAGATTTTACGCTTGATGAGGTTGTTGTTGTTGATAAAAAATTCTTTGAAGAAAAGGCTACCAACACAACAAAAGTCTATGATGCAGAGCAGATTCAGAAACTGCCCGTTAAAGGTGTTGAACAGATTGCCGGTCTTAACGCCGGTGTTGTTATTGCCGATGGCAGCGGTGGTGCTGCAGGTAACGCAACCATTAACGTGCGTGGCGGCCGCGGTGGCGAAGTTCTCTACATTGTTGACGGAGTTCCTCAAAATGACCTTTACACAGGTTCTAACTATTCACAGGTTTCTAATGCTGCAATTGAACAGATTTCGTTCCAGATCGGTGGTTATGAAGCCAAATATGGTCAGGCCCAGTCAGGTGTTATCAACGTGACAACCAAGACAGGCTCACCCAATTACAGCTTCTTTGCAGACGCTCTCACATCATCATTCACTGATAAGTACGGATATAATCTTTATACCGCAACTTTAGGCGGTCCATTTATTCCGGGCAACAGTAATCATACCTTCTTCATTTCAGGTGAAAGAGGATGGTTTGGTGATCAGAACCCCAAAGCCGTTGGTATTGAATTTAAATCAATAGGCAAGCAGGATGATGTTCTTCCTAATAATGACGGCGGTCTGTGGAGATACACTGTTAGAACAACCCACCGTTTTAACGACTGGCAGGTAAGACTTGGTGCCAACATTAACACAAGAGATTACCAGAGCTATGTTCACAGTTATGCAAAACAGAATGCTATGCATAACCCCAGAACAACCCGTGATAACTACTCTTTCAGCGGTATTATTTCACAGAATATTAGTTCAAACGCTTTCTGGAACCTCAACCTCGGTTACAAGATTTTCAATAACGAGAGCGGTGACGGCCTCTGGTTTGATAATCTTGAAGCTTATGGTGACAGTGCTGCAAACGCACTTTACGGTGCTAACCTGCCTTTTAACGGCGGACGCATTCAGTTTGACGGTTTTGGTATGTTTGCAAAATACGGCAGAGTTAACAATGCATACAGCAAAATTAACAACAACAGCATCACAGGTGATTTTGATTTCACTGCGCAGTTAAGCAATCATCTGCTTGAAGCAGGCGGTGGTATAAATTATTCAACCCTGAGACTTTTTGCAATCGCTCCTGTTGGTCTTGCTTCAGATAACCTGAAAAGCCTTACCAAGGAAGAAAGATACAAAAGATTACAGCCGACAGCATTTGGTTATGACGTGACCGGTGCCAAAGCTGATGATGACGGTGCTTACGCAGTTGCTCCTAAAAATCCGGTATTTGCTTATGCCTATATTCAGGACAGATTTGAATTATCAGACATGGTGCTGAACCTTGGTGTAAGACTTGACTACTACGATACAAAAGCTGACATTCTTGTTGACCCAACATTCCCGTTTGGCGGCGGAAGCAACCCGAACGATTTTGACCCCGGTGACTTCAAGAAAAAAGATGCTGAAATTCATATTTCACCCAGAATTGGTCTTGGTTTCCCTGTTACACAGAATACAGTATTCCACGCTCAGTACGGTAAATTTATTCAGCAGCCTTCACTTGACCAGATTTATACATCAGTTATTGATCTCCAGGCTCTTGTTACAGATAACAATCTTGGTGTAAACAACGGTTATGTTGAAAGCGAAATTACAACACAGTACGAAATCGGTTTCAGACACGTTGTTGGTGAAATTGCAGCAATAAACCTTACTGCATTCTACAAAAACACTGAAGGTCTTGTAAACTCATCAACAGTATTTTTCCGCAGATCAGTTGGCGGTGAGCTTTTAAGATATATAGCTCCCACAAATACCGACTTCGGAACAATAAAGGGATTTGCATTATCACTTGATATTGCACGCCTCAGCTATTTCTCTTTTGCAGTTGATTACACATACGCAATTGCCGAGGGAACGGGTTCCTCAACAGGTTCTTCATTCACAGCTGCATTCAGAAATAACAACGGTGAAATTCCCAAAGTTATTGCTCCTCTTGATTTCGATCAGAGACATACAGGCGTTATTAATGTTGATTTCTATGTTCCGAAAGGTGAACTCGGAGTCCTCGAGAACCTGAGTGCCAACGTACTGATGAGATTTAACAGCGGACGTCCTTACACTCCGCTTGAATCACAGAACCTTATAGCAGGAACTACAAACTTTGGTGATACCAGAGGATATGTTAACTCTGCTTTCGGTCCCGGCAACTTCAGAATTGATCTGAAGCTTGAAAAACCATTCAACATTGGTGGTGCAATCATAACTCCTTATGTATGGATCGAAAATTTACTTGATTCTGACAACCCGGTTTCAGTTTATCAGTCAACCGGTGATCCTTATACTACCGGCTGGTTAAATACACTTGAAGGCAAAAAGGTTGCAGCTTCAACTCCTGATCCTGAAGGATTTAGGAATGATTATACATCATTAGAAAGAAATCCTTTCAACTTTGGTATCCCGAGATTAATTAAACTCGGTGTCAAAGTAAATTTCGCAAAGATATCCTTTTAATTTTATTCGGGATTAGAGATGAAAGTAAGAAGATATTCCAAATCAAACATCCTGTTTCTGCCGTTACTGGTCTTTGCTCTTTTGTCATTGGCCTTCACCGGTATTGACAAAGGCAAAGGAGGAGGAAAGGGTTCACAGAATACCCCCTCGCTGAAAGCCGGTGACTCTTACAGAATGTTCATAAATAACCTTAACATGCCGATGAACAGAGTCGGTGTTATGGGTGACGTTTCAATTTTTGACCCTGAAACCGGCAGCGCAGGCTCAGGTGGTAAATTTGACGGTTTAGTGTTCCTTTTCTCAGGCGGTTTTTTTATGAGCGGTCTGACCAATGGTTCATTATGGTCAAACGCTGTTGCATCAGCTTCCAGAATTCAGGATTACGTTCAGGGTACAGTTGCCTCAGGCAGAAATGATCCGCGTGCTCAGATGTATGTTCTCAGAGCTAACGAAGGTGATTTTGCCGCAAGTTGGACTGAATGGAAAGACGCTGTAGCTTTAGGTGCTTATTATTATGACGGTGACGGAAGCGGCACCTATGATCCTATTGACGTAAACGGAAACGGCAAATGGGATCCTACTGAAGACAGACCTGACCTGATTGGTGATGAAACCGTATGGTGTGTCTATAATGACGGTACAGACCCGGCATTAAGAAGATTCAATGACGTTTCACCTCAGGGTATTGAAGTAAGG
>CAYPMQ010000218.1:0-6095 GCA_964411625.1 uncultured Ignavibacteriaceae bacterium | reverse complement strand
ATAGAAAGAACGGTTTCAGATAATCTCTCTCAGGCGATACAACTCAGCCTGAATGAACTTGCTAAAAAGATCAATTTGACTCTAAGCAGAGGAGAAGAAAGTAAAACCAGAAGTTTAATAGCTTCAGCAGGTTTCCGTACTTATTACAGACATACCCTGATTTTTGTTATAAGGAATCTCAGGGAAATTTCAGGAATTATCAGGGAATTTTTAAGAGGATATATCAATCCCGTATTTAAGTCTATATGGGGAAGTCTTGTTAAACCCAAAGTTCATCCTGATGATCAGGCTGATTTCATGACCGCGGCAAAAATCAAGGAAGAGCTTCCTTTTATTTACAACAGGTTGTTTGACGGTACACCACTTGAGGAAGGTGAATTGTTTGTGGGCAGGCAGCTCCTTGAGACGCGTTTCAGGGAGTATGAACAGAAGTTTTCAGCCGGTAAACCCGTGGTCATACTTGTTAAAAGTGAACCGGGGGCGGGAAAATCTTCCGTCTTTAATCTGCTTAAGAATCAGATTCTTCCAAAAGATAAAATTATAAATCTCTCACTCAATGAAAATATTACCACTGTTAGTCAGCTCATTCAGCTTTTTTCAAAAGCCATGGGATTTCTAACCCCGATAAGCTTTGATGATCTCATTATTTCTCTGAATGAAGGCATAAAAGGCAACATAATCCTTCTCCATAACTTCCACAAGTCATTCCTGAGAACAGTTAACGGATATAATGCCATAAATGCACTGCTTCAGCTTATAAATCTCACAAGAAATAATGTAATGTGGGTTGTTACGGTTGAATCAATGTCTGTTGATTTTCTTAATAATAATTTCAGACTCGAACAGATATTCAACCACATATTCGATTTAAAAGATTTTAATTCCTCATGGATCAAAGAGATTATTCTTACCAGACATAAAACCACCGGCTTCAATTATGAATTCATCGATGAAGATATCCTGAGACTTAAACGAAAGTTTTTCTCGTTAAGGAAATCACTTGATATTAATGACTTTCTTGAGAAAGAATTTTTTGATAACCTTCTTGATTATTCCCGGGGTAATATAGTGGCAGCCATGAGTTACTGGATGAATTCTATAGTGAAGGTTGAAAAAGACAGGATTGTGCTCAAGATAAACCGCGGAATGTCAAAAATTGATCTGAGCGGACTTGATATATTTTATCTGAATACGCTCTTTATGATTATTATCCATGGCGGTCTCTCCCCTGCTGATCTGTCAAGAGTATTTAATATAGACGAGAAAAAGTCATTTGCATTACTGAATTTATTATACTCTCAAAACCTTGTTGTTCTGGAAGTAAATCATTCCACTCCAAATTATTATGTGATTAACAAGTTTTATTATATGCCTATCAAAGATGAACTGTATAGCCGGAATATAATCTGATATGAAAAGAGTTGTTATTATTGGTGTTATTCTTTTGTGTTTCTTATCTTTTGTGTTTCCACAGAAGAGCAGAATAGATTCACTGATAACGGCAAAAAAGATTACAGTGCTTGGTGATAAAACAAAAATTCTACAGAATGCAACACCATCGGATACTATATTCATTCTGACCGATACTGTAAAAGTTAAAGACACAATAATAATTGAGAAACAGCTTTTTATCCCTGATTCACTGCTTAAAAATACTGAAAGTGGTGATTCCGCCGAAGTATTCATAAGTCCTATTTCAATTCCTGATAAACTGCTTAAAGATACTAACGAGCTTATCAGTAAATTCTCCTTATGGACACTTATCAGCATTATCCTTATTATTCTGCTTACGTTGCTTCTTGTCAGACTAACTGAAAAACTTAAAGATAAGATACATCAGAAATATGAATCACGATTCTTTGATGTGCTTTTCGCAGTGATCAAGGGATTAATAGTTTTCCTCGGGATATATTATTCAAGCCTCATATTATTTTATGGCAGGGAAGAAAAACTGTTTCTGTTTCTCGGAATTCTCACCTTCATCACCGGACTGGCTGCCCTTCCCGCCGTTAAAAATCTCATCGGTAAGTTTTACATTTTATCAGGAGCAACACTTGTTGCCGGCGATTTCATAAAACTGGGAGATATTAAAGGAAGAATTAAAAGAATAGGCTGGAGATACACTACTCTTGAATCAGATTCAGGGGTTGTTTCAAATATACCAAACAGCATTTTTCTCAGCACATCGTTTGAGAATCTTAATCTTGGAAGAAAAGAAGAGTTTCTGTCATTTGAATTTGATTTCCCGATTAAACTCCCTGTTGAAGAAATGCTGAGAATTCTGAGAGAAGCAGCACTGTCAAATCATTATCTTTACACGAGAAAAGAACCTGAAGTATTTCTCCATTCCTTTGATCTTGTAAAAAATCTTTACAAATTCAAGGTAAAACTGTATCTTTTCGATTCAAATTATGAGGATGAACTGATAGACACTTTTAACAGAACAGTGCTCAGGAGCGTCAGAGAAGCGATGGGCTCCGGGGAAGGTGAGGTCTGACAATGGCAAATAATGGTACAACTTCTCTGCAGCGTGCTGTCAGAATCTTTCTCTTTGCCTCGGCAATAATCGGTATTCTTTCTATAATCATAGAATATGGTTTTAACCTTTCGTCTGAACAGTCTGAGTTAATGCAGGCTGTTTCCATAGTAGTGGTTATTATATTTTTTGTTTACCAGACAGTGAGCTTTTTCATTGCCGGTTCAAAAAAGGAGTATATTAAATCTCACTTAGTTGAATCTGTCATATTATTAATAATTATATTAGAACTCCTTCTTACGTTAACGGGGAATTCTCTTCTGCTGAAGCTGGGAGAACGATTAAGGATTAAAGATATAACTTACCTCTATATCGTTGCTGCACAAATTTATATAGTACTTGGGGTTATTGCCGGTACTCTCAGGATAAACAGTAAAATTCTTGAATCAAGAATTCATCCCGCCAGACTTTTTATCGGATCATTTCTTGCAACTATTCTGGTGGGTACAGGCCTTCTGATGCTTCCGGCGGCAACAACTTCAGGTAATTTTTCTTTCCCAGATGCTCTTTTTACTTCAACCAGTGCAGTATGTGTTACGGGACTGGTCACTGTAGATACTGCCACCTACTTCACATTATTCGGAAAAATCGTTATTCTTGGTCTTATACAGATAGGCGGACTCGGATTAATGACTTATACAACATTCTTCGCATTGTTTCTATCCGGAGGTTTAGGTCTTAAGGAGAAGTTTATTCTCAGGGAAATGATGCATGAGGATAATCTCGGAGCCATCACAAAAGTTATTGTACAGATTATTCTCACAACTCTTTTTATTGAACTTCTGGGAGCTGGTTTCCTTTTCTTTTCGATTCAGCATTATTATCCTTCCGTTCCACAGGCAATCGGTATTTCAATATTCCATTCGGTTTCTGCCTTCTGTAATGCGGGTTTTTCTCTCTACACTCTGAACATGTCAGATATAATTATTCAGAATAATATTGTTTTCATTGTGACCATAAGTCTGCTGATTATTCTCGGAGGTATAGGTTTCACCACTATACTCAATTTTCACAGATTTTTCAAGTATTATCCCTATTATAACCGGTTCAGAGTTGAAATTCCCCTTCAGTACAAAATGGTGATTTTCACAACAATTGCTCTGATTCTTGCCGGAACATTCATGACGTATCTGTTTGAATATGAACACAGTCTGAAAGGATTCAGCACCGGCGATAAGATTCTTCACTCTTATTTTCAGTCTGTTTCCACCAGAACTGCCGGCTTTAATACAATTGATATGTCACAGCTTTCCATGCCAACTTCACTATTTTATATTTTTCTGATGTTTGTGGGTGCATCACCCGGTGGTACAGGCGGAGGTATCAAAACGACAACCTTTGCAATTTTTATACTTGCACTGGCTGCATTGTTCCGTAATTCAGAAGAAATAAACCTTAAGAGAAGGAAAATACCGACAGAAATTGTCAAAAGAGCCTTAATGATATTTCTGTTATCAGTATTGTTTATTCTCACAGGTATATTTTTACTTTCTGTCACTGAAACCCATTCACTGCTTGATATTTCATTTGAAGCATTCAGTGCGGCAGGTACCGTCGGTCTGTCAAGAGGGATAACCCCGTATTTAACTGATCCGGGAAAATACATTATAATATTGCTTATGTTTATAGGCAGGGTTGGTCCACTTACTATAATATACGCTCTGAGTAAAGCTGGTGAAACAAAAAATTACAAGCTACCCGAAGAAAATGTTTCTTTGTTATAAGAGGAAAAGATGAAAAAGAAATTTTTAGTTATCGGACTTGGTGATCTTGGTTCTAAAGTGGCTACTGAACTCCATCAGAAAGGTGCCGATGTAATTGCCATAGATAAGGACGCTCATATAACAGATTCTATTAAAAATCTGGTCACAACAGCCATGACAATGGATTCGACCGATGTTACTGACCTTAAAACTCTCGGAATTGAGGCAAGTGATTCTGTTATTATCACTATCGGGCCGGATGATTTTGAAAGTACGATTCTGACATCGGTTGTGATGCTTGAGCTCGGTGTTCAGAAAATTCTGGCAAGAGCAAATTCCGAATTGCAGGCTAAAATTCTTCGAAAACTCGGGGTTCATCAGGTGGTAATTCCGGATGAACAGATAGCAAGGCAGATGATTTCACTTGCATCCCATCAGGATATTGTGAGCTCGATCTTTCTTGGTGAAGATTACAGTATAGTGTACCTTAAGGTGCCAAAAGCTTTTATAGGAAAATCACTTCAGGAACTTGAATTAAGAATCAGGTATAATATCAACCTTATCACTCTCAAGCGAATTGTGAAAGAGGTTGATCTCAAAACCGGTGAAGAACATGAAACAGAAAAAATTTATGGAGTACCTGCCGCAACTACCACTCTTCAGAAAGATGACATTCTGATTGTGCTTGGCAAGGATAAAGACATTAAAAAAATAATTGACTGATGGAGAATAATTTCCCCTCGTTATCTGAACTTGACAAAGCTTACTCAATAGTAAGACAATATGCACACCGTACGCCGGTAATGAAATCATCCGCAATTAATGAAATATCAGGTGCCGAACTTTACTTCAAGTGTGAAAATTTTCAGCGCGGAGGAGCATTTAAATTCAGGGGTGCAACAAATGCCGCGCTATCCCTCCCAAAAGAACTTTTATCAAAAGGTCTGGCAACTCACAGCTCAGGCAACCATGCGGCAGCACTTTGTATTGTTGCGAAAACACTGGGGGTGCCTGCTTATATTGTAATGCCTGAAACTGCTCCTGCCATAAAAGTTGCAGCAGTGAAAAACTATGGTGGTAAAATATTCTTTTGTAAACCTACCCTTGAAGCAAGGGAATCAACTCTGAATCAGGTTGTTGAAGAAACAGGATCAACATTTATACATCCCTATAATAGCTACGATATTATTGCAGGGCAATCAACAGCATGCAGAGAACTTCTCGAGGAGGTTCCTGATCTGGATTCAGTTATTGCCCCTGTTGGCGGAGGCGGTTTACTCAGCGGTACGGCGCTGACTGCTCTTAATTTTGGTAAGAATTATATAACAGTTTATGCCTCGGAACCTGACGGTGCCGATGATGCATTCAGAAGTATCAGGGACGGATACATACATCCTTCCGTCAATCCCAAAACCATTGCAGACGGACTTCTGACTTCACTTGGTGATAAGACTTATCCTATTATTAAAAGGCTGGTCAGTGAAATTATAACTGTCAGTGATCACGAGATAACACAGGCAATGAAACTTATATGGGAAAGAATGAAGATAATTGTTGAACCTTCTGGTGCAACCGTTCTGGCGGCTGTACTTAAATCAGGTGATTTATTCCGCGGAAAAAAAACCGGACTGATTCTCTCAGGCGGAAATGTTGATATTCCTAATATAAACTGGGAGTTCTGATATGGTTGCTGAAAAATATCCTGATTTTATTGCTGACACAGTTTCATTTTTTACCGAGCTGAGGGAGAATAACAACAAAGAATGGTTTGATGCAAACCGGTCCCGATTTATGGCTGAAGTATTCGCTCCTGTTGAAGAGCTTATAAATTACTTTGCCGAAAAACTTATTATCAT
>CAYPMQ010000217.1:0-6116 GCA_964411625.1 uncultured Ignavibacteriaceae bacterium | reverse complement strand
CCGATTCAGGAACAAGAACCACTGCGGTTGTATCTGCCGCCTTCGCAATATCCAGTTCTGACTGCCCTACTCCTACAGTTTCGTATAATATGTAATCAAATCCGGCGGCGTCAAAAACGTCTGCTGCATCAACCGCTTTTTTACTCAGCCCTCCAAGACTTCCCCTTGTAGCCATGCTCCTTATGAAAACTCCTTCCATATTGCCCGCATCGGTCATTCTCACGCGGTCACCGAGCAGTGCTCCCCCTGTAAAGGGCGAAGTTGGATCAACTGCAATGATTGCAACGGTTTTATCGAGTTTTCTAAGGTATTTTGCAAGCTGATTTGTAAGAGTGCTTTTTCCTGCACCCGGAGGACCCGTAATACCAACTCTGTAGGCATTACCGGTGAACTGATGAATTCTGTCAAGCAGTGTTTCTGTAAGCGGATGTTCTGATTCAATCAGGGAAAGTGCACGGGCAATGGACCGTTTATCCCGTTTCTGAATGCCATCCAGGAGTTTTTCTATCTGCATTAAATTTTCTGAAAAATGGGACGGATATATTTTTAAATATAAGAAATTTATTGCGACTCTTCTTATACCTTGTAAAGGTTATTAGCGTAGATATATTCTTCGACCGCCGGGGGTGTGAAAAACCTGATGCTCTCCCCTCTTTTTACTCTTTCCCGGATCAAAGTTGAACTTATCTGAATAACAGGTGATGAACTGTATTTAACAAATTTTGAAAAACGGCCTTCCTCGAGCTGTTCATGATTCTGTCCCCATTTTCTCGGAAGTACAACAAGGTCAGCTTTTGCCACTATAATTTCCGGGTCTTTCCACTTTTCAAATGAAGTAAGATTATCGTAACCTATTATAAGATCAACTTTATCATATACTTTGTGATATTCATTTACAGTGTCAACGGTAAACGATACTCCCTGCCTGTGCAGTTCTATATCATCAATTTCAAATCCGGGGAAATCATCAATTGCTAGTTCAAGCATTTTTATCCTGTGTTCAGCCTCTGAATGACCTGTCATCACTTTGAATGGAGATAAAAATGACGGGATGAATACAATTTTCTCAAGCCTTCTCTCTGTTTTTACATAAGAGGCCGTAATCAGATGTCCGATATGTACGGGGTCAAAACTCCCGCCAAAGATGCCAATTCTGTTCATAATATATGTTTGTAATCTACAAAAAGTTCTGTAAAGCGTTCGTGATACACATTACCGCAATAGGGTATGCTTTCCTTTAAAGATAAAAACTGATATAATTTACCGAGATCTTCACGGCTTTTCACCAAAAGACCCTCCCTGAAAATATGGAGTGCATGTTCAGGGGGCAGATGATTTTTTATGAATTCATCTGCAGTTATAGCATCTTTCAATCCTGAAACGAGACCTTCCTTTAGAGGAGTATTGAATCCGGCAGCACAAATCCTCCCGTTGACCGATTCGGTTATAACTGCCACCTCATAATCGTAATCAAGCAGGTTTGCAATTTTTTTTATGCTGACCGCATCAAACCCGATAATATTGGAAACAGTAATGATGCCGGCTGTTTTTTTCCCTTCAGTTTCCGAAGCTGCCGCTATCAGCTCAAATACATTACTGCCTGCTAAAGTTATCAGTTCAAATGAAGCAGCCAGTCCTGATATTGATTCAATCTCGTTAATTATCCGCAGAGGAGCATAAACTATTTTTCTGAAGCCGGAAAGACCCGATGATATAACCTCAAGATAGTTCTCCAGCAGATTAATGTGAAGACGCAGAAAATCCTCATATTCAAGCTGTTCAATCTCAATTTCAGAAGATATTCCTGAACCAACGGCAGAGATAATGTGAAGTGTCTTTTCCAAAATAACCGGATTAAATTTGAATACCCGCCGCTTCACCTTTTTCACTGTATGTTTCAGGGTATGCGGCTTTCAGAATTTCTTTGACTTTTTCACGGTGAAACAGAATATCGGCTTCATAAGACATTCTGTTGATACCCGAGGTTTTTTTTACCTGAGCTTTTCTGAACGCAAGAGCTGTAGCATGCTTAAGGTAATCTTTACGCAGCTGCTCTGCAATCCACCCACTTGAATCCCTGATTCTGTTGCTCAGAATAATTACATGCTCTTCGGGAAGAAGTCCGTTGCCCGATTCTTCGAGGAGCTCCTCATAGATGATGCGGCTTTCATTTCTGAGGCTGCCAAAAAACATAAAAAGAAAAATCACCACCGACAGCATAAAGCTCAGCAGGCCGATAAAGATGTAACCTTCTGTGATTACAGAAAAATTCCAGAGCGCATGAGTCAGTATTCCGTAAAGCAACCCCAGGGGGGGCAATAATAGCTTCCACTGAACAGAGCGGTATTTTGAAAATCCGAGAGCCGCACCAAAAGTACCGGTTGCAACACAATGCACAATTATTGAGCAGAATGTCCTCCAGAAGATAGTGCCCCAGAGAGCTTCCGGAGGTGATGATATATAATAAAGAAAATTTTCGGTCATTCCGAAACCGAGACCTATTGCGCCCCCGTACACAATACCATCGGTGAGATTATCAAATTTCCGCCTTGTGACCGTGAACAACAGAAATAGGCCCTTGCCAGTCTCCTCAATTAGCGGTGCCATTACAACTGAGGAAATGAACTCCGAATCTGAAATATCAGTATTATAAACAGATTCGAAAATGAGAGCCGGTACCGTGATAAGGATGATGCTTCCCGTTGCTCCCCACAAAAAGTTAATAATAAGAAGCCCTAAGGGTTCTTTATCGTATCTGTCCATTTTCCAAAGGAAAAGAAGATAAAGCAGAGAGGGAACAACGGCTGCCAGAAGAATCACCAAGTTTTATACCGGTTAATGAAATAAAAACTTGCCGTTAAAATAGTAAGAATCTTTGGAATTTGCGGAGAGGAAATTAAAAAAA
Source organism: uncultured Ignavibacteriaceae bacterium (assembly GCA_964411625.1). Classification (GTDB taxonomy): domain Bacteria; phylum Bacteroidota; class Ignavibacteria; order Ignavibacteriales; family Ignavibacteriaceae; genus JABWCA01. The sequence continues at coordinate 3,211 of CAYPMQ010000217.1, read as the reverse complement.
GAGGGCATGAATTCATATATTCAGCCCTCTTAGTCTGATCATATTATTCTGATGATCTGAGCCACTTCATCAGTTCTTTAAGGTTGGGCATTTTGCCATACGATAAGATACCGATTCTGAAGATCTTCGCAGATATTTTAATGGTGAAATAACTCGAAGCCATAAGTATAAGCACCGCAAGCAGAAGATCTGTAAGCGGCACCGAAGCAATGTTAAGCCTGACCAGCATGACAGGTGCGGTGGTAAGTGGAATGTAACTAAGTACCTTTACAAGCATCTGGTCGGGATCCTGTATTGTTGGCAGTAGAATCACAATAGGGATAACGAGTATCATAGAAAGATAACCTGTAACCTGCTGGGCTTCCTGCTCTGTGTTAACAATTGAACCCACCCCTACAAATATCGAAACGTAGAAGAGGAATCCGAGTCCGAATATCAGCAGAACCCATAGAATGTTCTGAAATGATGCAAAGATAAGAAGCGCAGGCCCTGCGAACGCAATTCCGATCAGTGACCAGGTAAGAATCTGAATAAGCACAAGTGCCGTAAGGCCGAGCACTTTACCAAGAAGCAAATCCATAGGCTTACTGCTTGATATTATTATCTCAATAAGTCTGTTTGATTTCTCTTCAACAAGACTTCTTATAAGTGATCCGCCGGTGAACATAATGATGAAGAAAAGCATCATTACAAATACCAGAGAACTGAAGAACTGAGACTGAAAATCAACCTTCTCTTCTTCTCCTTTCTCATTTATTTTTACTGATGTAAGCTGAATTTCCTCAGTCAGACTTGCTGCCAGCGCTGTATCAATACTTGCTTCCCGGATGATCATCTCACGGCGGACTTCATTAAAAGAGTTCTCGAATCTTCGCAGATCTCTGAAGTTACCCATAGCCTTATTCATAAACTCAATTGTAACAGTATCCTTTGCAGGCTGCTTTATGTATATATAGCCCTCAATTTTTTTTGATGAGATATCCATATTTGCTCTTTTTCTCAGAGTATCTGGATTTTCATTTTCTTTATGAAGATTTACGGTTAAATACCTCGGCTGTCCGTCAGGTAATTTATATTTGTCAAGTTTTGCCGAAAGAGGTTTCTGATACATACCTGTTTCATCAAGAATGCCGATTGCCTTTACACTGTCATCTTCTTTATCTGCAAGAAGTGAGGGAAGAACACTGAAAGCGACTATGATAACAGGTGTAAGAATCAAACCTATCAGGAACTCTTTAGACTTGAGTTTTTCAATCAGCTCCCATTTCGCAATTGTCATAACCTTACTCATCAGATGCACCTCCGGTCTGCTTTATCACGTCAATAAATATTTTATATAAAGTAGGCTCAAGCACTGAAAACTGTCTTATATTCAGTTTTGGAAGTATCTCCATCAGGAATTTTGAGGGATCGGCGCCCTTTATAAGTTCAACCTCTGCAAAATTCTGATACAGGTCAACTGATCTTACATCGGGCATGGTTTTAAGAAAACCTGCATCCCCGCTGTACTCAATCTTAATCGCCTCAGTTCCGAACTGCTTCTTTACATCAGCTATATTTCCGCTGAATACTTCCCTGCCTTTATTGATCAGGAAGATTGATTCACATAATTTCTCTGCTATATCCATCTGATGTGTGCTCAGTACAATGATCTTACCGGCATTTACAAAATTGAGGATTTCATCTTTTATGAGCTGCTGGTTAATAGGATCGAATCCGCTGAACGGTTCATCGAGGATAAGCACCTGAGGATCATGAACCACAGAACAGATAAATTGAATCTTTTGCTGATTGCCTTTGGAGAGTTCCTCCACTTTCCTGCCTGAATATGACTCCATCTCAAGTTTTTTAAGCCAGTATTTTGTGTTTTTCGCTGCAGAAGAATGATCCAGTCCTTTTAATCCGGCAAAATACATAATCACATCTTGAACTTTTGACTTCTTGTAAAGACCCCTTTCCTCCGGCAGATAACCGGTAAGATTGTAAATAGCTGAACCGACATTTTTGCCATTATAATAAATTTCACCTGAGGTGGGTCTGATGATATCGAGAATCATCCTGATGGTGGTTGTTTTTCCGGCACCGTTCGGGCCCATTAGTCCGAATATCTTGCCCGGTTCTATTGTAAAGGAAATGTTATCAACCGCCTTTACTGATGAGTATTCTTTTCTGAGATTTTTGACTTCTAACATATACTCCCGGATTTTGTTATATCTAAATATATTAATAAAGTTGGAAAGTCTGATAAAAATCTTTTATCTGTGGTCATATTTGAGGATTGACGAATAAAACCGGCGGTCAGATTCATCAAAAATTACTTAATCCCTTTAATTAATCTCCTGATCAAATGAATTATGTGATTGTATTTCTGTTACTTACGGCTGTAATGAAAGGTGATTCAACCCTTGCGGAACGGCAGACAGATTATTACCGCCTCGGCGTTATAGGAGGTGTCACCGCTGCGGGTTTCATATATGGATATGCCGTACAGAACGATATCTGGTGGAAGGATGAAAATGCCTCATTTCACTTCAACTGGCAGGAAGACTGGACTTATGCCCATGGTGCAGATAAAGCAGGACATTTATATTTTCCATACCTCATTTCCTCCGTTTACGGCGATTTATTTCAATGGTCAGGGATTGAAAAAGATGACGCATATCTATATTCCGGCATTCTTGCTCTTACTCACCAGACTTTTGTGGAAGTCAGAGACGGTTTTTCTCAACGCTGGGGCTTCTCATGGGGTGATATGATCTTTAATACCATCGGAGCAGCATTTCCCTATGCAAAAGCCAAACTACCTGCTCTCAGAGGTATTTTTTTTAAGGTTAGTTACTATCCTTCGCTAAGATTCAGAAATAACAGTCATAAAGTCATAATTGATGATTATGAAAGCACTTATCACTGGGCTGTTTTAAATATCAATAAATATCTTGATCAGGATAACAAATCATTTTTATGGGATTTTCTAAATATCGGTTTCGGTCACGGTGTGAAAAACCTTGATTCAGATAATCCTGATCATGAGATCTTCATTGCACTTGATCTTAACCTGAACGCAATTAAATGGGATTTTATCGGCTGGAAAATAATTCAGAAAGCTTTTTCATTTTACAGACTCCCCTCACCCGCTATCCGTCTCTCACCTGATTTTGCTATGTTTGGGCTCAGGTTTTAAAGATACAGGAGACATGAATCAGGATTCAGG
>CAYPMQ010000216.1:0-6121 GCA_964411625.1 uncultured Ignavibacteriaceae bacterium | reverse complement strand
GTATAAGAGTATTGAACCAAACGGCGGGGGTGGAGGTTATTATAATTGGCAGAGGGGGTGGTTCTCTTGAAGACCTTTGGCCATTTAATGAAGAGATAACGGCAAGAGCTGTTTTCAGCTCGGGAATACCGGTAATTTCCGGAGTCGGGCATGAAGTTGATTTTACCATATCTGATTTTGTTGCAGATGTAAGAGCTGCAACTCCAACGGCTGCAATGGAGCTGATTACCCCTGATCAGTCTGATATTTACAATGCTCTTAGTGCTTACTCAGACGGGCTTTTTAATTCTGTGAACAATTATATCAGAAAGTACCGTGATTCAGCAGATTCGTTTCTGAAATCTGCAGGGGTGAGGTTGCCTGCCGATCTTATCCGGTTTAATACTCAGAGACTTGATTATGCAGTGTATAAACTGACTCAGGGTATGGAAAATCACAAAAATTCAGTGAAATCAAGACTGGATAAGTTGATTGCCGCATTATCACATGGTGATATTAATAAGACACTTAAAAGAGGTTTTACAATTATAAGGCAGGATGGCAGAATCATAAAATCCGGTTCCGGTCTGAAACCTGAAGATAACTTTGAAATAAATTTCCATGACAAAACAATCGGGATCAAACATGGGAAAGAATAAAGATATAAAATTCCGCGAAAAAATAACAAGGCTTGAAGAGATAGCTTCATCACTTGAAGATACTTCTCTTGACCTTGAAGATGCTCTTAAACTGTATGAAGAAGGTATGATCCTCGCAAAAGAATGCACTGACCAGCTTAAAGGTGCCGAACTCAGAATAACAGAGCTCAAAAACAAATTATTAAATGATTTAGCAAACTAACTCAGATCAGATTAGGAGTATTTTACAGATGCTTGATCCAAACGTTTATAAAATTCTGTCACAGGTGAATTATCCGGAAGACTTCCGTCAGCTTGATATTAATGATCTTAAAATTCTTTGTCAGGATGTCAGGCAATATATGGTTGATGTGATTTCCGAGATCGGCGGCCACTTTGGCGGAGGTTTGGGAACAGTAGAACTGACTGTTGCATTACACAAAGTCTTTAACACACCACATGACCTCCTGGTCTGGGATACAGGTCACCAGGCATACCCTCATAAAATTCTGACGGGAAGAAAAGAACAGCTTCCAACTATCAGACAGTTTAAAGGCATCTCCGGATTTCTGAAAAGATCTGAAAGCGAATATGATACATTTGGTGCCGGGCACGCCACAACTTCAATTTCGGCAGGTGTTGGTATGGCCGCAGCAGGCAGAATTCAGAAATCAGGCAAAAAAGTTGTTGCAATTATAGGTGATGGTGCAATGACCGGCGGTATGGCTTATGAAGCAATGAATAATGCTGGATTTCAGAAATCAGATATGATTGTGGTTCTTAATGACAATAATATGTCAATAGCACCGAACGTATGGCAGATATCAAATTATTTCACCGGCCTTATTACACATCCCGAGTACAACAGATTCAAAGGTTACGTCTGGGATCTTACCGGTAAGATGGATTCTTTCGGTGACAGACTCAGAAAAGCAGTGGGAAGACTTGAGCATGGTATCAAAGCCGTTATTACTCCCGGCGTGCTTTTTGAAGCTCTCGGTTTCAGATATTTCGGCCCCATTAAAGGACACAATCTTCATCAGCTTATTAAGGTTTTTGAGCTGGCAAAAGATCTAAACGGACCCATCCTCATTCATACTCTTACACAAAAAGGTAAAGGATATGCACCCGCAGAAAACCATGAACAGAAACTCCATGCATCAACTCCTTTTGATAAAGTAACAGGGAAAGCTTATAAAAAAGAAGGCACTCCCCCGGCTTACACCAAAATATTCGGTGATGCACTGGTTGAAATCATTAATCAGAATGACAATGTTGTCGGTATTACAGCTGCTATGCCCGATGGAACCGGGCTTAACATTCTTGCAGAGAAAAGACCCGACAGATATTTTGATGTCGGCATTGCCGAAGAACACGGTGTAACTTTTGCTGCCGGCATGGCAACTCAGGGAATAATCCCGGTTGTAGCAATCTATTCTACTTTCCTTCAGAGAGCAATTGACCAGATTATTCATGATATAGCTCTCCAGAAACTTCACGTTGTATTTGTTCTGGACAGAGCCGGCCTTGTTGGCGCCGATGGACCCACACATCACGGCACTCTTGACCTTACGTATCTGAGAATGATACCGGGAATGGTAATCATGGCACCAAAAGATGAGGCAGAACTCAGAGACATGCTTTATACTGCGGTTGAATATAAAGACGGGCCTATTGCTGTGAGATACCCCAGAGGAAACGCACTCGGAGTAAAACTGGAACCCGGATTCAGAAAACTTCCGTTGGGTAAAGCTGAGGAGGTTACTGAGGGCGATGATGTAGCTGTTCTGGCAGTGGGCAATTTTGTTAATTACGCAGTTAAAGCTTCAGAAATGCTGAAAAAAGACGGAATTAATCCTAAAATTGTAAATATGAGATTCATAAAACCTTTCGATACCGGGCTTCTGGATAAGGTTGCGCATTCTCACAAAAAAATTGTAACTCTTGAGGAAAATACGATTATTGGCGGATTCGGAGGAGCAGTAGCAGAATATTTCATTGATAAAGGCTACAAAAATGATATATTGAGAATAGGTTTACCGGATAAGTTTGTTGATCATGGTACTCAGACAGAGCTTCACGATATGTTAGGTATTGACCCAAAAGGTATTTATCTTAAAATCAAACAATTTTGCGAATCAATAAATCACGTTGATGAGGCGGTCTTAAATGGATAAAATCAAGGTCGGAGTTATTGGTGTCGGAGGCATCTCCCAGCTGATGCATATCCCCGTTCTTTCAAAACATAAAGAAGTTGAAATAACCGGAATTGTTGATATCAATAAAAATATTCTCAACACTGTATCAGAGCGGTTTTCAATTAAAAACACTTACTCTGATTACAGGGATATGCTTGAAAAATGTGAAGCCGATGCCGTGATGATTGCCACTCCCACCAAATTTCATCATGAAATGGCTCTCGCCTCTATTGATGCCGGCAAGCATCTATTTATTGAAAAGCCGATTGCCAGAACTCTTGATGAGGCTAAGGAAATTTCTGCTGCAGCAGAAGAAAAAGGTGTGAAGGTTATGGTCGGTATGAATATGAGATACAGACCTGATATCATGCTTCTCAAAAGTATTATAAATTCCGGTGATCTGGGAGCACCTTTTTATGTTAAAACCGGCTGGCTGAGGAAACAGAGCTCCACCGGAAAATGGTTTACGAAAAAGATTGAATCCGGCGGAGGGGTAATTTTTGACCTCGGCATAGTTCTTCTCGATCTTTCACTTTGGATGCTTGATTTTCCTGATATCCTTTCAGTTTCAACTCAAAATTACTATATTAATACAAGGAATGTTGAAGATTCTTCAATCAGTTTTATCAAGGCACAGCCTGACTCTCTGATCTATCTCGAGTCCTCCTGGTCACTTCAATCAGGTCATGACACTTTTTACCTTGAAATACAGTGCGAAAAAGGCAACGCATTCCTGAATCCTCTCAGAATTTCAAAAAACTTATCGGGCAATCAGATAGAACTTGCTTATTCAAAGCAGGAAAATCCCCGTAAGCTTTTTGAAAAATCTTACGTTAACGAAATAAATCATTTTATAGGTGCTATCAAGGGCCTCAATCCCGTTTTATCTTCAGCAAAAGATGCTGTATCCCGAATGGGAATTATCGAGGCTATGTATCTCTCGGCATCAATTAAATCAGAAATTAAATTTTAAGTATTTGTATGTCCGGAAAAAAAGTTTTAATAATCGAAGATGAGAAAGATATAATTGAATTTCTCAAATATAACCTTGAATTGGAAAAGTTTGAGGTACTTGCTGCCCATGATGGTGAAACAGGTCTTGAAATGCTTAAGCAAAACCCTGACATTGTTCTGCTTGATATAATGCTTCCCAAACTGAACGGCTATGAAGTCTGTCAAAAGATCAGGGAGAATAAAAGATATGAAAATCTCCCTGTGGTTTTTCTTACGGCTAAAACATCTGAGGCTGATGAAGTAAAGGGGCTGGAGCTTGGTGCAAATGATTATATACAAAAGCCAATCTCACCAAAGAAACTCATCACCAAAATAAACAGCACCCTCAGAAACTCAGGAAAACTTGACTTAAATTCTCAGAATGATCTTTACAACGAAATCGGACCCCTTAAAATTGATAAAGAAAAATATGTCGTGAGAATTGACGAGAACGAAAAAATATTCCCCCGCAAAGAATTTGAGATGTTGTTTTTCTTGTCAAAAAATCCCGGAATAGTATTCAGCCGTGAAACTCTCCTGAAAGAAATCTGGGGCAGTGAAGTTTATGTGGTTGACAGAACCGTTGATGTCCATATAAGAAAAGTCAGGGAAAAACTTGGTCATCATGCTGATTTAATCGAAACAGTTAAAGGCGTTGGCTATAGATTCAAAGAAATCTGATCCTGTTTCAGATTATATAAAATATTCACTCAGGTATCTTCCTGAATTCCTCATTACCCTGCTTACAGGGTTAATACTGCTATTTTTACTCTCTCCGGGACTTCATTATTTTATTCCGCTCGCAATTTTATTAATTTCCGCCGCAATAATTTCACTCCTTATGCTTGGTAAAAAGCGATTCAATGATATTAAATCAATCAGAACGGCACTCATTCAGATAAAGGATAATAAACTGGGTGATGCCGCAGAGATAAAAATTTCTCCTGCACTTCAGATGATTCAGGATGAACTGAAAGAAATGTACACTAAAATTAACAATGATATTGCATACCTGAAAAAACTTGAGCAGGTAAGAAAAGAGTTTCTGGGGAATGTTTCACACGAGCTCAAAACCCCCATCTTTGCCATTACGGGTTATCTTGAAACACTGCTTGACGGAGCAATCAATGACCAGAACGTAAGCATGCATTTTCTGAGAAAAGCATTTCAGCACACTGAAAATCTCAGCAGCCTCCTTAATGATCTGATTGATATTTCGAGAATTGAATCAGGAGAAATGAGGCTGAGTTTCAGATTTTTTAACCTCAGGCAGTTTTTGGGTGAAATAGTACCGGAGTTTCAGGAGCAGGCTGAAAAACAAGGGATCGAGCTCATACTTCATCCTGTCAGGAAAGGTTTGCAGGTTCTCGGTGATAAGGCAAGACTCAGGCAGGTCTTTAACAACCTCATACAGAATGCAATAAAATACACACCCAAAGGCAGAGTTGAAATAAGCGTAACGGAATATGATAATGATGTACTTATTTCAGTTAAAGATACCGGTTTGGGTATCCCGGCAGAAGACCTCAGCAGAATATTTGAACGCTTTTACAGGGTTGATAAAGCCAGAAGCCGTGAAGTGGGCGGCACAGGGCTCGGGCTTGCAATCACAAAGCACATTCTTGAGGCTCATCACTCCAAAATTGAAGTAACAAGTGAGTATGGAAAGGGCTCAAACTTTTTCTTCAGACTTCCTAAATGATAAATTTAATTAAGTTGATAAGCTCCTCTCAGGTTCATGATGCCGGAGGTTCAGTTACCTGCCTTCAGGCGGAAACGGACGCCGGCGGTTACACCTTTCTCAGATTGGCACTACCCCGCATAAAAAAAACTGAACTCACAATAGGTTACCCGGAAAGGTCATTGATACTTTCTGCATATGATGTGCTTAAGGGGGCCACTGCAGCTTCCTTTAAAGCTCTCGGTGAGATTTTTCCGCACCTGTTAAAGGGAAAAGAAGATTTCAGACATGATATTTTTGGCGGCTTCAAATTTCCATCGGGGCTGAAGGACGATATCTGGAATGACTTCCCTGCCGATTACTGGTTCATACCCAGTGTTGTACTTATTAAGGATCATGACAGATACATTATCAGGATTTACTCTGATGGTGATTCTTACACCGGAATTCTGAATCGTCTGACTGTATCAGTTCATTCAGATAAAACTAATCCGGCAGGCAAGGGTTCTCAAGACGCATCTGACTTCATGAAAATGGTTTCAGAAGGGATCAGAATAATAAAAAGCGGCGAGATTAAAAAGATAGTACTCTCCCGATTCAGAACTATAACTGCCCGCAATCACACATCACTG
>CAYPMQ010000215.1:0-6135 GCA_964411625.1 uncultured Ignavibacteriaceae bacterium | reverse complement strand
GTAGTAACCTCAATAACCAGCCAAACGGTAAAAGGCAGTTACTGAATCAGTAGATTAATCTTACCGTCAACGCTGCTTGCCAGATGCATTCCTGATTCTTCATAAAATTCAGAACTCCAGCCGGCAGGCAGTGTGAAATTTGCATTATTTAATCCTCATTTTCTGTCGCACCTGAAAAGGGAATAATTATCCCCGTGTACCGCAGACCTGTAAACTAACAAAATCTCTGCTGATATCAGGATTTCAGTTATGTAAATAGAATATAAATATTAAAAAAATGCTCTGAATAAATCTGCCAAAGATTCAGATCAATTCTGAATCTGTAATCAGCTTAATAAAATTAATTCATAAATGTAATACTGAAATAAATATTATTTCTCAGAGTCTTTGATAAAAAACTGATAATAATGAAAGTTTTACGGGATAAGATTAAAATTTGTTCCGTCATGAGATCAAGCCGGATAAAAAAAGCATTTACAGATATATTAAATTTACAAAAAATCATCTTTTTTTTACGACCTTTCAGTAAAATCAAAATTAAATTGCAGTAATACCGAATATTTGGATAAATAATTACACCCTCTACTTGAAATAGGAATAAAAATTCATTAAGTTACAAATGTCATTAAACAATTAAGCGGACATGAAAATATTTACTGAATTTCAGAATTACTCCGCTTCATCATACCCCTCTGCATTCCCTACAGAATACGGAAATATTAGTCCGCCTGCTTGTTTATATATTCAATCTCACAAAATTACAGGATAAATAATGACTCCTTACATGAATTCCGTTCTGGCAGAAGTTAAAGCGAAAAATCCGGCTGAGCCCGAGTTTCATCAGGCTGTTCAGGAAGTTATAGAATCATTAGAGCTGGTTCTTGAAAAACACCCCGAATACCGTATTGCAAAAATTATTGAAAGAATTGTTGAACCCGAAAGAGTGATTATTTTCAGGGTCCCCTGGGTAGATGATGAAGGTGAGGTGCACGTAAACAGAGGATTCAGAATTGAAATGAATTCAGCCATCGGCCCGTATAAGGGCGGACTGAGGTTTCATCCGTCTGTAAATCTAGGAATACTTAAATTCCTTGCATTTGAGCAGGTTTTCAAGAACAGCCTCACAACGCTGCCAATGGGCGGTGGTAAAGGAGGTTCCGACTTTGATCCTAAAGGAAAGACCGACTCTGAAGTGATGAGATTCTGTCAGAGTTTTATGACTGAACTTCAGAGACACATCGGACCAAATACTGATGTACCGGCGGGTGATATAGGTGTCGGAGCAAGAGAAATCGGATTCCTTTTTGGTCAATACAAAAGGCTCCGAAATGAATTTACCGGAGTTTTGACAGGAAAAGGTCTTAACTGGGGCGGATCATTGATCAGGCCCGAGGCAACGGGTTACGGTTGCGTTTATTTTGCCGCTGAAATGCTTGCTGCAAAAGGTAAAAACCTTGAAGGCAAGATCTGTCTGGTAAGCGGTTCAGGAAATGTTGCCCAGTACACTGCTGAGAAAATTCTTGATCTTGGTGGTAAACCTGTAACGTTCTCTGATTCCAACGGGTTTATTTTTGACGGAGACGGAATTAACCGTGAAAAACTGGAATTCGTAAAACATCTGAAAAATATAAAAAGAGGCAGAATATCTGAGTACGCTGATAAATACCGGGGAGCAGTTTATACTCCAATCAATCCGGGTGCATCAAGCAATCCGCTGTGGGATATTAAAGCTGACTGTGCATTCCCTTCAGCAACTCAAAATGAGATCAATAAAAACGATGCGGAAAATCTTGTGCGAAACGGCGTTTATGTTGTTGCCGAAGGAGCAAATATGCCGACAACAATTGACGGTGTTCAGGTATTTCTTGATAATAAAATTCTTTATGCTCCCGGTAAAGCGGCTAACGCAGGCGGCGTGGCTGTATCAGGACTTGAGATGGCCCAGAACAGCATGAGAATTAACTGGCCGCGTGAGGAAGTTGACGGAAGACTTCATATTATCATGAAGAGTATTCACAAGGCCTGTGTTGATGCTTCAGAGAGATTCGGCACTCCCGGCAACTATGTTAACGGGGCTAATATTGCAGGGTTCCTTAAAGTTGCAGATGCCATGCTTGATCAAGGTGTCGTATAATAAACCTGCATAAATATAACTTAACGGCACCCGGTTGAATGACAGTTACTCTAGTCATTTGATGATGAAGGTAATGACGCAGAGGCCCGGTAATAAATATTATTATTGTCTTTTCCGGGTGCCCTTTTCTACTGAGTGTTTATGAATCATCCTGATACACAATGGGTTGAACATGGTTACGGAACCAGATTTCAGGGTTTCCAAAACCTTATGCGCCGCAGAATCAGTGATATCTTACTGATCTGCTCACTTTATGACCTTTATTTGTTTGAAGAAGACGGAAGGCTATATGAACTAATACGTAATGAGTATCTTTCACTCCAGTTAAGTCACTCTCCCGAATTCACCCGAATTTCAAAAGGAAGCGAGGCACTTAATCTCCTCAGGGAAAAGAATTTTGATATGGTGATGATGACTTTGCATATTGAAGATATGCGTCCCGAACGGTTGGCATCACTTATAAGGGATATGAATCTTAAATTTGCTGATCTCGATATTAATATTCCCATAGTTCTCCTTGCGTTCGATAACAAAGAGCTCGCGGATCTTATTCAACACTCCGATATATCTGTATTTGATAAAATATTCATCTGGCATGGTGACTTCAGGCTTATTATAGGCGTTGTAAAATATTTTGAAGACCGTCTGAATGTTGATCATGATACCAAGATGGTCGGGGTTCAGTCAATTATCCTCATAGAAGATAATATCAAATACTATTCTGTTTTTCTTCCTATAATATATACTGAAATCATAAAGCAGTCTCTGCGTCTTGTTTCAGAGGGAATTAATCTTTCTCACAAATTTCTCCGAATGCGGGCCAGGCCAAAAATTATTCTCTGCAGTAACTATGAAGAGGCGTGGGAAATATTTGAAAAATATGAGGAATACATCCTGGGAATAATATCAGATGTTGATTTTAGCAGAGGAGGTAAACAGGATCTCAGAGCGGGGCTCAAATTTGCTGAAGAAGTAAAAAAACGTCATTCTGACATACCTGTTCTGCTGCAATCAAACGGGGAGCATTACAGACGCGATGCTTATGAACTGGGAGCATCATTTCTGCTTAAGGGGTCGCCGACTCTTCTTAATGACCTGCGAAATTTCATGATCAACAATTTCAGCTTCGGTGATTTTGTTTTCAGAGACAAAGAAGGGACAGAGGTAGGGAGAGCATCTAACCTGAGAGAGCTTGAAAAAGTGCTTGAATTTATTCCTGCAGAGATAATAAAATATCATGCTGAAAGAAACCATTTCTCGAATTGGCTTAAAGCAAGAACGGAATTCTGGCTCGCTGATATTATGAGATCCAAAAGGATCGCCGATTTTCAATCAATAGATGAACTCCGGATTTACCTTATTAATTCTTTTAGAAATTACAGAAGAATACGTCAGAAGGGGTTAATAACCGATTTCAGGAAGGAAACATTTGATCCTAATGACAGTTTTGCACGTATTGGCGGCGGATCACTTGGCGGAAAAGCAAGAGGTTTGGGTTTCCTTAATATTCTGATAAATAATTACCAGCTTGGTAATCAGTTTGAAGGAGTCAGGATTTATGTTCCATCTGCAATTATTGTAGGTACGGATGTTTTTGATCAGTTCCTTGAGGAAAATAATCTGCGCGAGTTTGCTATAAAATGTACAGAAGATGAGCTGATTAAGAAAAAATTCCTTACTGCAGAATTTTTCCCTGATCACGTTATAGCCGATCTGCTGTCTTTTCTTGATATTGTCAAAACCCCTATCGCCGTAAGATCATCAAGCCTTCTCGAAGATTCTCAATATCATCCTTTTGCAGGCGTATATTCCACCATAATGCTGCCTAATATAAACGAAGATAAATTCCTGAGACTCAAGGAACTGGTGGATGCCGTTAAGATCATTTATGCTTCAACATTTTATCAGAATGCAAAGAATTATATCCGGGTAACTGCTTACAGGCCTGAGGAAGAGAAGATGGCAGTAATTATCCAGAAAATGGTTGGGAGCAGATATGAAGACAGATTTTATCCGACATTTTCAGGCGTAGCAAAGTCTTATAACTTTTATCCTATTGCACCTATTAAATCTGAAGACGGAGTTGTCAGCGTTGCAGTAGGACTCGGTAAAATGGTAGTACAGGGAGGCAATTCAGTTAAATTCTGTCCCAAATATCCTAACAGACTGATGCAATTCAATAATGTTAATGACTACCTGAGAAATTCCCAGACACAGTTTTTTGCACTTAACCTTAAAGGATCTCTTGAAAGGGATTCAGGAGATGATGACTCTGTAACAGTTCTCTACGATATCGGTACTGCTGAAAATGACGGAAACCTTACACAGGTGGCCTCAACATATTCTCATATCAACAATCAGGTTTATGACGGAACTTCACGTGATGGTTTAAGGCTTGTCACTTTTGCACCTATGCTTAAACAGAAGATTTTTCCTCTCAGTCTGATAGTAGACCTGCTTTTAAATATGGGATCCTGGGGTATGGGAACTCCGGTAGAAATAGAATTTGCAGTTAATCTTAACGTGGATAAAGGAAGTCCCATTGATTTTGCAATACTCCAGATGAGACCTCTGGTTGTTTACCATGAGGTTGAGGTTCACTCACTCACCAAATTCAGTGAAGATCAGATTTTCTGCAGGAGCAGGGAAGTGATGGGCTATGGAATTCTGGAAAACATAACAGATATAATTTATGTTGATCCCGATATTTTTGAACGTTCCAAGACAAGAGAGATAGCCCGGGAACTAAGTCAGTTTAATGATAAAATGCTGAATGAAAACAGGCCATATATACTTGTGGGAATGGGGCGATGGGGGACCTTTGACCCGTGGCTCGGCATTCCGGTAACATGGCCTCAGATCTCAATGGCAAAGGTGATTATAGAATTAGGCATGAAAGATATACCTGTATCACCCTCTCAGGGATCACATTTCTTTCAAAATATTACATCGTTTCTGGTTGCCTACTTTACCGTGGATGAATCAGATCATTTTACTTTTATTGACTGGAAATGGCTGAAAAGCCAGAAAATAAATGAAGAAAAAGTATTTGTTAAACATGTTACTCTGAAGGAGCCTCTTCTCGTGAAGATTAACGCAAGTAAAAAACTTGGGGTGATTCTTAAAAGCGGAAAGACGGAAGAATAATATGGATAATTCTAAACAACCCGTAAAAAATATTGAGAACTGTCCGCACTGCGGTTATGAACTAAGTTCATGGGATCAGGTTCTGCTGAAGGTTGACAGAGCACTGGTTTGTAAAAATTGCTGGTACAGAATTACCCTGCCGATAGAAAAGCCTGTACACGGCAAACATAAGGACGGAGAAAAAAAATGACATCATATAACTCATTTGAGACAGCAAGACGGCAGATTCTTGAGGCTGCCGAAATTCTGAAGCTTGATAAAGCAACTACTAATCTGCTGATTCAGCCTCAGAGGGAATATACATTTACTATGCCGGTTATGCTTGATTCAGGAGAAATTGACGTAATGACGGGTTTTCGTATTCAGTATAATACGGCCCGCGGCCCTGCGAAAGGGGGAATCAGGTTTCACCCGGATGAAACCATTGATACCATCAGAGCCCTTTCATGCTGGATGACCTGGAAGGCTGCAGTTTCCGATCTTCCGCTGGGCGGAGGTAAAGGGGGAGTAATATGCAACCCGAAAGATCTCTCCGTGAAAGAACTCGAGAGAGTTGCCCGCGCATATATCAGGGCTGTTGCTGATTTTATCGGAACCGAAAAAGATATTCCTGCCCCTGATGTTTATACAAATCCGCAGACTATGGCATGGATGATGGATGAGTATGAAACTATTGTCAGAAAACATTCTTCGGGAATTCTTACTGATAAACCGATGCAGATCGGCGGTACTGAAGGTAGAAGGGATGCCACTTCAAGAGGTGGTGTAATTACTGTAAGAGAGGCCTGCAGGCATTACGGAATCAAACCTGAAACTTTTATAGTTCAGGGTTTTGGTAATGCCGGTCAGAGGGC
>CAYPMQ010000214.1:0-6170 GCA_964411625.1 uncultured Ignavibacteriaceae bacterium | reverse complement strand
CATCAACAGATATATCCCTGATCTGCCACTTGTAATGGTAGTATTTCTGGCACTCAGGAAAGGACAATTTTTTGGTACTGTTTCAGGGGGTATAATTGGTTTAATTTATGATCTGGCTTCGGGAAATTTACTTGGTTCGGGAATGTTTGCCAAAACGCTTGGCGGATTTATTGCCGGATATTTCTTCAATGAGAACACCTCAGACTCAGATTTACGATCATTTAAATTTTTACTGATAGTGTTTCTTTCTGGATTAATCAATTCATCAGTTTACCATATTGTTGCCGGTTATGAGATCTCAGGCGGATTTCTCCCGCTTCTGCTTTCTTCAATTATTCCTGATACTATTTATACGGGATTCATGGCCCTGCCCGTAATTTTTTATCTGAATTTCAGAGGTGAGAGGATAGGATGATTTCTTTCAATTATATACTGAGGAAGAATATACTACTCCTTTTGGTGATAATAGTGGCAGGTGTTTACGGTTTTAAGCTTCTTCAGATGCAGATTGTTAATAACGAAAGATTTGAGGAGCGTTCGTCAAATAACAGCATTAAGGTTATAGAGCAGACCCCGCTCAGAGGCGTTTTTTACGATCGCAATCTGGATATTCTTGTTAAAAATATTGCTTCTTACACCGTAAGAATTACCCCCGCGTTTTACGATACTGCTAAAAACGATTTTCTTGAATCCATCCTCTCTCTTGAAAAAGGCACCGTTAAAAAACTGCTTAAGAAGAACAAGATGAACACACCCTACATGGCAGTCAGATTAAAAAAAGATGCCACCATTGATGAGATCGGCTGGATTGAAGAAAACTCTGATAATCTGCCGGGGGTTGATTTTATTGTCGAACTCCAAAGAGGTTATACGGGTAAAGCTCACGGCTCACACATTTTCGGGTATATCAGGGAAATTTCCCCGAAGCAGCTTGAAAAAGATAAATATTACGTGCAGGGAGATTTTATAGGTACTGCGGGACTTGAAAAGAGTTATGAAAAACTTCTCCGCGGTGAAAAAGGATATAATTATGTTCTTGTTGACGCAATGCGCCGTGAAATTGCAAGGTATAAAGACGGGAAAAATGATAAGATCTCGCTTAAAGGAAAGGATCTTGTTCTTTCAATTGACCAGACGGCACAGTCCGTTGCAGAAGAGGCGCTGAAAGGGAGATCAGGAGCGGTTGTTGCCATAGAACCGGCAACCGGTGAGGTTCTTGCCATGGTCAGTATGCCTGACTATGATCTGAATCAGTTCTCCTCCGTACTTTCACGTGATTACCTGAACAAGCTCTATTCTGATCCTTTAAAGCCCCAGTTTAACAGAGCAACAATGTCAGAGCACCCACCCGGTTCAACATTCAAGATACTCGCCTCGCTGGCGGCTCTTGAGATGGGAATTATTGACGAAAAATCCACTCTGCCATGCACAGGCGGATATACATACGGCAACAGATTTTTCAAATGCCACGGTGCACACGGTGCCACAAATGTTTACACAGCTATTGAGGGCTCGTGCAATACATTTTTCTATCAGCTTATCTTCAAAATTGGTCTTGACCGTCTTAAAGATTTCGCCACGAAGTTCTACATAGGGGTTAAAACAAATATAGATCTGAATGAAGAAGTCTCGGGCTTTATTCCTAATACGGCCTATTACGAGAAGCGTTACGGTAAAAACTGGCCCAGAGGTATTCTGGTGAGCCTAGGAATCGGGCAGGGTGAAATCAGTATGACGCCTCTGCAGCTTGCACTGATGTCGGCAATTATAGCAAACAACGGAAAAAGTTATGAGCCTCATCTTGTGAAAGGGTACCTTGACGAGAATAAAAATTATCATCCGCTGAAATTCAGGGAGATTAACACAGGCACTTCACAAAAAAATCTCGATATTGTTAAAAAGGGCATGTATCTGGTTGTGAACGGATATGGCACGGCGGGGAATATAAGACGTGAGGATGTGCACATTGCCGGCAAAACAGGAACGGCACAGAACCCGCACGGCCTTGATCACTCAATTTTTATCGCTTTTGCGCCATATGAAAAACCGGAAATTGCTGTGGCGGTTTTTGTTGAAAATGCAGGATTCGGTTCCACTTATGCCGCACCCATAGCCCAGCAGGTCATTCTTGCATATCTCAAGAAAAAAGGGCATAAAATAGACGGAAATATCCCGATTGCACAGGGAGTGATCGGTGATACTCTCTCAGGTGGTGTTGATTGAAGATTGGGAGCAAACTTTCCGATAAAATCGATATTTTAATGCTTGTATCTGTAGGGCTTCTCGTTGTGATCGGGTTACTGGCCATTTACAGTTCCACCTTCAATACGGTAAATGAAAAAGGAAATTTTGCCAAGCAGGCAGTTGCGCTTGGTCTTTCCGTAATACTGTTCATTGTTATTTATTTAACTCCGCATACATTTTTCAAAGACTTCAGCTACCCTCTGTTCGCCTTTGGCATAGTGACACTTGTTATGGTGCTGATTATAGGAAGAACAGCCGGCGGTGCAAAAGCATGGATAGTGTTGGGTCCTTTCAGTTATCAGCCGGCTGAATTTGCCAAGCTTTTTACAATAATGGCAATAGCAAAGTATTTAAGCGATGAGAACAGTGATATAGAAAATCTCAGAGATCTGAGTATAACCCTTGGTTTAGGGCTTGCCCCAATACTTCTCATTCTTCTGGAGCCGGATCTTGGCAGTGCGCTTGTATTCATTGGTTTTCTTATTATCCTGATTTTCTGGAAAGGGATGAGTCTTTTTACACTCTTCCTGGTGCTTGGCCCTCCTGTTGTAATTGTAGCCAGCCTGTTCGGTATTTACTATACACTCGGTGCCTTCATACTGATAATCGCCATTCTTTTCTACTTTAAGAAAGATCTCTTTTTCAGCTCGGCAATACTGGCGGTGAATTTTGCATCGGCATTTTTTGTTGATTACCTTTTTCACGTTCTTAAACCCCATCAGAAAAGCAGAATTCTCTCATTCATAAATCCTGATTCTGACCCTCTGGGTGCAGGATATAATGCCATTCAGGCCCAGATTGCCATAGGCTCGGGGGGAATATTAGGGAAGGGATTCATGCAGGGAAACCAGACCCAGCTGCAGTATATCCCCAAGCAGTGGACAGATTTTATTTACTGTGTTATAGGCGAGGAATTTGGTTTTGCTGGCAGTTTTCTTGTTGTGATTCTTTTTACCATAATCAGCTTCAGAATAGTTAAGCTTGCATCTTCCACAAAAGACCCGTTCCTGAGTCTGCTTCTTTCAGGTATATTTGCGATATTTTTTATTCATTTCAGTATTAATGTTGGCATGACAATAGGAATGATGCCCGTTATCGGTATACCGCTCCCTTTTGTCAGCTACGGAGGCAGCTCCCTGCTCTCAAATACGATGATGCTTGCAATTTATATGAATATTTACCGATCAAGAAAAGAGTTTTCATAATAGGGAGGCAATGAAATGATATTATCAGATAAAAGGATTCTTGAAGAAATAACCACGGGAAATATTGTGATAGAACCGTTTAAAAGGGAAAACCTTGGTACAAACAGTTATGATGTTGCGCTGGGTAAGTGGCTTGCCGTTTATGAAAATGATATTCTTGATGCCAGGCTTCATAATAAAATCAGGGTTTTTGAAATACCTGCCGAGGGCTATGTTCTCATGCCTAACAGACTTTATCTTGGTGTTACCGAAGAATATACCGAGACCAGAAATTACGTGCCGTTTCTTGAGGGAAAATCAAGTGTGGGCAGACTTGGAATAGACATCCATGCAACCGCCGGAAAAGGCGATGCAGGATTCTGCAATAACTGGACTCTTGAAATTTCTGTAAAACAGCCCGTCAGGATTTACAGCGGAATGCCGATAGGCCAGATAATCTATTTCGAAATTTCAGGTGAAATTGAGACACCCTATGACCTTAAAAAATCGGCCAAGTATAATGAAAGAACCGTTTTCCCGGTTGAATCTATGATGTTTAAAAACTTTAAGTGATATGAATTCAAACGAAATATTTATGCATAATACAGGATCCGGCAGACATGTATGTGTGGGCCTTGATACCGATCTGAACAAAATCCCCGCATCGGTAAAAAATTATAAAGATCCCCTCTTCGCATTCAATAAAAAAATAATTGATGCCACTTATGACAAGGCAGCCGCATACAAGCTCAATTTCGCCTTTTATGAGGCTTACGGAGTTCAGGGATTTGAGTCACTTAAAAAAACGGTTAATTACATCAGATCAGTATCAGCGGAGATTTTTATTATCGCTGATGCAAAGCGCGGAGATATAGGAAACACTTCGAAAATGTACGCAGATTCGGTATTTAACCGGTTTGGTTGTGATTCTGTCACACTCAATCCTTACATGGGAAAAGATTCACTTGATCCCTTTTTTGAAGATAAAAACAAACTCAATTTTATCCTGGCACTGACCTCTAACAAAGGTTCAGATGATTTTGAAAAAATAAAATCAGGATCAGGTGAAGAGATTTACAAAGCGGTAATCAGGAAATGCAGAGCTTGGTATGATTCAATGAACTGCGGTTTTGTAGTGGGAGCAACAAATGCCGCTGAGCTTAAGGAAAATCTTGATCTGCTGGGAAACTCACCCCTGCTTATTCCCGGCGTGGGTGCCCAGGGTGGTGATGCTGCCGAAGTTGCAGGAATACTGAAAAAGACCGGAAGAACAGGATTTCTTATTAATGTCAGCAGAAGTGTTATCTATGCTTCATCCCGTGATGATTTTGACTTGAGAGCATCTGAGGAGACTGAAAAGCTTAATGCTGCTATTGAATCGGCAGGGTAAAGCAGTTATTAAGAAGATAATATGCTCTTATTATGATACTTAGCTTCTTTCAGGCAAAAAAGTTACAGGAGAGTAAAATAATAATATTCCGGTATTAATTTTTTTTTTCAACTCAAAAAATATTTTCTGAATCAGCCTCATTTAACGCTTAGCGCACCCGCCTCTATTGATTCTGATAATCTCAATCCTTAAGTTACTTATAAAATAAAATATTATTACAGATATATTCATGCCCGGTGGGAGTGCATATGAGCGAGGAAATTAAATTACCGGAAAAATTATTGTATGATGTCTGGCAGAAGCAAAAATTTTCCCGGGAAATTGTTACTACAGCAGGTGAAAAAATTGAAATTCTCTTCTGCGGAGATTTTAACGGAGATAATGGCGGACCCGATTTCAAAAATGCCAGAATAAGAATTGGCGGAATAACGTACGTTGGGGATGTTGAAATTGACACACATTACTCTGACTGGAAAACACACGGACACAACCTCAATTCGAGATTTAACAAAGTAATTCTTCACGCCACATTTGAATCATTTGACCAGCCTAAATTTGTCTACACAAAAGAAGGAAGAAAAATACCTTCAATAGGTATAGGCAGTTTTCTTGACGAATCAATTTTTAACATGGTAAAAGACTCCCTTAGAGCAGACCCCGATCTTACAATTCAGAAAATGCCTTGTCAGGATATAACAAGCCTGATGCTTGAAGCTGAAAGGCTTGATTACCTTGTAAGGCTTGGAACAGACCGCTTCAATAAAAAATGTGAAAGAGTTGTACACAGACTCAGGGAACTGCTTTATATTGATGAACTTAGCGTAAGGGAGCCTGATGTAAGATATTCTCTGCCTCCTGAGTATGAAACAAAGCAGATAGAATACAGACAGCTTAAAAAGACAGGTATATGGCTGCAGCTTTTTTATGAAGGAGTTTTTGAAGCCCTCGGTTATACACAAAACAAGCTGATCATGACGGATCTTGCAAAGGCAGTTGATATAAAATTTCTTCAGCATATCAATGACGGAGGTAATTTCCGTTCCGATCTGGAATCAGTATATTTTAATGTGGGCGGTTTACTGAATAATGATGAGATTCCCGATACAGATGAGAGCTCGGAATATCTGAGAAATATTCATGAAAGATGGGTAAAATACCGTGATTTATATACAGGTCCTTATTTTCATGAAGAAGAATGGACTCTCAGCAAACTGAGACCGCAAAATTATCCTGCTATAAGACTTGCCGGTGGTATCCACCTGCTTGATATGCTCCTTAATCATAATCTTCTTGACACAATAGTCAAAAAATTCACTGAGATACACAACTTCGAAGTTCTTCATAACTCAGTG
>CAYPMQ010000213.1:0-6181 GCA_964411625.1 uncultured Ignavibacteriaceae bacterium | reverse complement strand
GCTGAGAATACCAAAAGATTTCCTGAAATCCACCTTGCCGGGGTCAAATCCGATTCCATTATCTTTCAGCCGGAAAATATATTCATCGCCTTCCTCTGTCACTGAAAAGTGAAGGTCAGTAGCTTCGGCATGTTTAAGAACGTTGTTCACTGCTTCCTGTATAATTCTGAAAACCGCCGTTGATTTATCTTGGCTTAACCTTAAATCTTCACATCCGATATTCATACTGATATCTAATCCCCTTTTCCCGGTACTATCCTTAAGAAACCACTCGAGCGCTGCAATTAATCCAAGAGAGTCAAGTATCTCGGGTCTGAGCTGCTTAATAAGTTTACGCATTCCTATAACAGATTTATCTATCATTGCTGCAGTTGCTATAATCTCCTGTTTGATTCTATCTGCCGGCAGTGATTCACCTTCAGGATTAATTTCTTTGCCAAGGCTTATAAGGTTTAGTTTTATCGAGGTCAGGATCTGACCTACTTCATCATGCAATTCTCTTGATATATGTGCCTTCTCTTCATCCCAGAGTTTTTCAAGGTGTCCTGAAAATGCTCTGAACTCCTCCTTTTTTCTTGACAGAGTTTCTTCATTTATCCGTTTATCGGTAAAATCATAAATCACGACTGCAATCGATTGTACAACCCCTTCTGAATCAGGAATTCCTGCAGCCGAGATTTCAAGATGGAGGTGTGAATCATTTGTCATTTTTTTTATTTCCAGTCCTGAAACACTACCGTTGTTTTTCACAGCCGTTCTTATTCTCTCAATATCATCTGAATCAAGATAAAAGAGGGGATTTATAAGCTGCTGCCTCTCAGAACTCGTTGCACCTGTACCTGAAATGAATTCTTCAATAGTACAGATAGTATTATCAGGTTTCAGGATCCAGACAGGAATCGGAATAGTGTTTGTCAGCGCGGAAAGGGTATTATGTATTTCCTCATTTTTCTTCTGAAGTCTTTTTATGTTCGTTATATTTTGTATAAGAACAACATAAGCAGAGATTTCATTCTCAGCATATACGGCTTTCCCCTTTCCCGAATACCAGCAACCCCGGAAGTCGGTCTCTATAACCGATTCCTCCTCTTTTTCAAGTTTCCTGTAAAAAGGAATCATCTTTTCGAGGAGTCCGGGTGGATAAACTTCATAAATATCCTTCCCCTCGATTTCTGAATTTTTTATTCCGAATCTCCTCATCTCTTCACCCTCCGCTATCACAAACCTGAGGTTTTTATCAAGTATAAAAAGATTAGAATCAGGTATGGTATCAGAGATCGTTCTGAAATATTTTTCCCTCAGACTGACAAATCCGGAAAGCTGACTTAATTCTGAGATATCCCTTATCATGAAAAGATGAAATACTCTTTCATCATAGTTTGTTCTGATTACTTTCACTTTGGCATTGAAAATCTCCCCTTCTGCATTTTTGTGGTCAGATACAAATTCCAGTACCTCTTTCTCGGAGAGATTATTAAGAAGTACATTTTTGAAGAAATATTGGGGCCGGTGCAGCAGATCCGTATAAGTATGGCTGCCTATTTCATCGGGATTTATCCCATAAATTGAAACAATATTTTTGTTTGCTTCAAGGAAATTCAGTTCAGCATCAGTGATTATAATTACATCGTCAGTCTGGTCCGCAAGTAATGCATAAAATTGCGGAAGCAGTCTGTTTTCAGAATTCCTGGGAGCGCTGTTATTGCCGCTTTTACCCGTCTGTTTATTATCACTACTATTTCTCTTATTAAAAAACAGTGAAGCAAAAGATATTAAAACAAGAAATGTAATTATAGACTCAGACCCTGACTCTGATAGATTCATGTGCTTTATAATTGCAGTTGTTATTCCCGTTAGCATTAACATGCTTAAAATTAAGCCGGCCGCAATCGTAATCCGGCCTGTCGCGTTATGTATTCCGAGGGCTGAAAGATGCTGATGCCATAAACTTTTTTTCATCAGTTAGCGAAGGAAAGTTTAGAATTATATATTAATTTAAGCCAAAATATAAAATAATTAAAAGCCTAAATAAAAAGAACTCCGGCTTGATCCGTTTCTCATCAGAAAATTAATATTTTAGCCTTGTTTAATTTCCGTAAAATGTACCATAGGATAGATTAATGAAGTTATTTATAGTGTTAATATTCATGTTTCTGCAATTCAAAATCTTTCCCCGGTATGCTGATCTCTGCAAAACGTATCTTGCTAATATAACTGCTGCTAACTCCTCTTTCAGCTTAAATGAGGGGGAGAAGGAAAAAGGTGGATTAATAACTCACCCGAAAAATTCAGAGATTGGTAGTATTATTATCTGAAAAATTTATCTGATGCTGCCCTGTTCTCATTCAGGCATTCGGAGGGGAAACCATTGCAAGTCATATTTTTAACGGACGACAACAATTTGCCGGCTGCTTCCGAAAATGGTTTACTTGCTTCTTACGATTCATCAAACCTGATTTTAAAGAGAGAATATAAATGAATTCATTCATCTGCCGTTTATGCAATCCGATTTTGAGATGATGGCAGATTTTTATCCCGTCTCCGGAGATTCTTTCCTGTGCAAGGTTAATTTTGTTGATGGTTCTGTTATATGGAAAGTCCATTTCAGACGGGAAAATGATATTCCATTCAGAATACGGTGTGTGGAAATAAGCACTGAAATCAGAAATAGCAGATGGCTCACTCGGGAGAAATTAATCTTTCAGTATGTTAAGTTCATCTCAAAAAGCTAAGTTTTGAGATGAATTAAAAAAACAAAAACGCCTCCTGATCATTTCCTTTATTCTTTGAAAAATCTGAGAACTTTATCGGGATAAATCTTAAAACCGCCCGCGTTTTTTATCTCTTCAAAAAGCACAACAAAAAGTGAGACGGTCAGGAGTACCACTCCGAACCACACAAACAGCCAGGGATTCGTTTGTGATCTCAGGATCGCCGTACCAAGATTACCGATAATAAACCACTGAACAACATAAAAAGCAGTTACATTTTTACCGGCCCATTTTATATACCTTGTAATTGAAGTTTGCGAAGTGAAGGATTCCGCCAACGAGGCAAGTCTTACAAATGCGATCAGAAATAATACTACCCATCCCGAGTAGAGGAGATTGTGGTGATAGTAGGTATTAAGAGCGGCAGATATGTTCAGTCCGTATTTAAATGTGAAAATGACGACCAAAGCAGAGACCCCCGCAATGATGTTCAGGTTCCTGAAACTGAGTATTGTTCTGAATTTTTCATCCCGCATAAGGTGGTATGTGCCGATACCAAGAAGCGGATAGGCAGCCCATGGGATAAAGGGAAAATAATTCCAGTTAAAATTCCCGTAAAAAAGTGCAATGATGAAGTTGACTGCCGTGTATTCTGCGGATACTTTGCTGCCGGCAAATCCTGATACTGACGTAATAATGAGCGCCGCTGCAAAGTACAGATAATAGTTGTCTGAGAATAATTTCCTTATGACGGCATAAAACAAAAATGAAAGACCCGCCAGTAATAAAATATCCACTCCAAAGATAAACCTGAATAAATTTACATCAGCGGCCCCCTCTCCTGTCAGATTTCTGATGATCAGATGAGCATTGA
Source organism: uncultured Ignavibacteriaceae bacterium (assembly GCA_964411625.1). Lineage (GTDB taxonomy): Bacteria > Bacteroidota > Ignavibacteria > Ignavibacteriales > Ignavibacteriaceae > JABWCA01. The sequence continues at coordinate 2,596 of CAYPMQ010000213.1, read as the reverse complement.
GTCCGATGTTCAGCAGAATCCCGCCCGCAAACAGCTTCACTCCCCTCAAAACAATCTGTGATGTATTTTTCTTGGTCGCTCCCATGAAATACCCCATAACCACCATGAAAACCGGAGCGGCAGGCGGACCTCCCAGAAAAAGAGAGATTTTTCCATAAATGCTGTTATAGATTTCCTGTGTGGCGAAAAGTTCGGTTATATGCACCTGAACCATAAAAAGAACTGCGAGACCCTTCAGGAAATCAGGGACTCCTAAACGATTTTTTCCGGAGGAATTTTCCAAAATGTGAACCGGCTGTTTTACTGGACTAATTATCAGATTTAAGACACATTAAAATACAATTAGTATTAATTTCAAGGAAATTTTCCGGATAACTATATAACTTTTGCTGATACATTTGGGAAATAACATGTTAATAAGTTAATTGTAATAGTTTCGTATGGGAATTTCCCATATAGTACGGATGCTTATTTCAATAAGGAATGCCTCTGTAATTGATTTTAAATTTTCCTCTGAAATGATAATCCCATTCGGGAGTTTTTATCTTTTCTGCCGGATAAGCGAAACCTGAATAATTATCATAATCCTGTTCAACAATTTCTGCAGGTTCAATATCATAAAACTCTTCAGCCCGGTAATGTGGTAAATCTTCCGTGTATGGCTGTGTTATTCCACAACATTCATCCGAAAGCTGAGAATCATTGTAGTGGTATTTTCTGAAACCACCCGGAAATTGATGCATTATTTTTCCGCTGTCTGCATTTATATTAAGAGGCCCGGAGCGTAACCCATCCCGGACATACTACTGTGATGAGATCTCAGGTGTATAAACATCATAATTGACTGTAACGGGTTTTCTTGCATTGTCAATCATTGAATAAACCACCACAAAAATAAGTAATGGTATAAATACGGATATTGATCCGTAAAAAACATAAAAGAATATTGAGTTAAGGTCTATACTTTTTAATTAGATCTCCGGTTTATAAATCTCTCGTTCAGGAAGCTTGACTGTCTGAATCTTTCATTAAAGTTCAGTGTCTGATTAGCTGCTGCACGATTACTTCCCGGAAACAAGTGGTTTTCCCGACTGCTTTTTCTGCGATGCGCAGCCTGGAACACATAATCACGGGATAATACTTCGTACTCTCTGAAAGTTTTCTGTTTCATTCTGACCTGATTAAGCTCTCAACTTTTGATAGTTAAGATTTATGCCATTGAGTACATTTTGCTTAAAGTATGAAATACCGGCGGGGGTGTGACTTTTCTCTGAGAAAGGAGCGGTAGCATGTCTCTTTATGAGACGGGTGTATTTAAAATACACAGTGCCCGAATCAGGTAATTTAACTGCTTCGGACACTTATAATTTTTATCAGGACCAGTGACTTTTTTTGGGAGGCGGAGGTGTATACGCCTGCGGGTCAGGTTTTACGTCTCTGTCTTCGGGCGCAACCTTACTCACTGTAGTAAACCTTGGTGAAGGTTTCAACAGATTTTCAACACCCGGTGAAGGTTCTGAAACGGGAGCGGGTTCTTCTCTGCTTTCTTCAATAGTTACTGCCGGCGTCCTTGCAGGAGGTTCATCAATTTTAATTTCTTCCATGACATCATGATATGTAGATTTAGAAGGTTTTTTAAATGCATAAAAAATAAAATTCAGCACTATAAAACCCAAAATGCCTGCAGAAATGTAAACCACGTATTGTTGCAATGCTTCTATGTTCATGACACTTTCCTGAATCAAAAATTTTTACATTATCAAAACTAATGAATAACGTAAAAATATAAATTACCACACATAATTTAAAAATAACCGCTGATTCAAATCTTTAAAGGATTTAAACCCGCTGATCACAATAAATCAGCATCCTGAATATCAGATATTAAGAGGCAAAACTCTTAACCGTTTACCCGAGGCGGCAAAAATTGCATTACACAGCGCCGGAGCACATGCAGCAATACCAACCTCGCCTACCCCTCCAACCTTTTCGTTACTCTTAACTATCTCAATCATGATCTCAGGACACTCGTCGTAAGTAAGTATCGGATAATCATCATAATTACTCTGATCAACCGCTCCGTTGGTGAAAGTGATCTGTCCTTTCATAGCAGCCGAAAGTGCAAAGATAATGGCACTCTCCATCTGTGCCTCAACCGTATCAGGATTTATCACAAGTCCGCAGTCAATCACTCCCCAGAACTTATTGATCTTAATCCTCTCAGCGGAAACCGTTACCTCTGCAACTTCAGCACAGTAAGAATCATATCCTTCAAATATGGCAATACCCAGTCCCGTACCTGCCGGCCTTTTTTTGCTCCATTCAGCTATCTCCGCAACTCTTTTAATCACATTAAGAAGACGCGGATTATCATGAAGATTCTTAATCCTGAACTGCAGGGGATCAATACCTGCAGTGTGAGCAAGTTCATCAATAAATGACTCAACGGCAAAAGGATTCTGAGAATGAAATACTGAGCGCCAATACCCCAGCGGCACATGATTCCTCACAGTTGTTCCCGCAATAAGGAATCCGGCGGTTTTGTAAGGAATTTCTCTTGTGCCCTCTGTTATTCCGGCATCCTTCGGGGTAGGAT
>CAYPMQ010000212.1:0-6184 GCA_964411625.1 uncultured Ignavibacteriaceae bacterium | reverse complement strand
GTTTAATACTATCGGCTTCAAGGTTGAGATCAGGATAAAATTTCACTATATACTGTGTGCCCTGGTTAATTGCCCCCTCGGCTTTTGAACTCAGCCATGTGATAACCATACCGCTGTTTCTGACCGTAAATTCTCCCGTTGCGTAAAGCTTTGGGTCACCTCCGGGCATCAGATCTGCCCAGACATAAATGTTATCAGAGTTTACGGAAAGCTCCGGTTTTACATATTCAATTTCACTACCGGATGTGCCGCAGCCGCTGAATATAATTATGCTAAAGAAGGTAAATAATAATAGATACTTTTTCATTTAAATCTCTAATGAATAATTCTGTAAACTACCAGTAATGTTATCGTAATATACAAAATTGAATTAACAATTGTCTGAGCGTCGGTAAGAAGTACTTCAATAGTATTCTCCCCCTGGTGTTTGTGATAAACGAGGTACATGTATCTGAAAATACCGAATACAACAAACGGCGTGGTGTAGATAAGTAATTCAGTCTGAAAAATATCCACTGTTCTTTTCGAAATTGTGTAGAGAGTGTAGCTTAATATCACTCCGCCTGCACTGATGTTTGTAATCTGATCAATGAACCGGACCGAATAATGATCCAGCACTTTCCTTGTATTCGGGTTCTCGTTTGATATTCTCATATCCATTTCAGAAGCTCTTTTCATCACGGCAAGGAATAACGAGATAAACATTGTGGTAAGTATGAGCCATGAAGATGCAGGTACGTTAATAACGAAGGTTCCTCCCGCAACTCTGAGAATAAAGCCCGCAGCAATTGAGAATATGTCAAGGATTACCAGATTCTTGGTAACATGAGTGTAAAAAATATTTAAGAAAAGATATGCAGCCACAACCAGAATAAACTTCCAGTTAAGGAATGAGATTATTAAGGCAGCGGCTGCAAGAAGTAAAAATATTACAATGCGCGCATTGCCTACTTTGATTCGTCCTGCAGCAAGCGGTCGGTGCTTTTTTTTGGGGTGTTGCCTGTCAAGGTTAATATCTTTAATATCATTAATAATATAAACCACACTGGCAGCAAGACCGAATACTATAAATGCAAGGAGCGATTTATAGAAATACGGCGGATTAAACAAATTAAGAGAGAACACCAGTGGTACAAAAACAAACAGGTTTTTGATCCAGTGAGAGGCTCGTATTAACTTAATATAATCCAGAATTATCAAAAGATTGACTCCTCCTGATAGATCCCGAAAGGTTCTTTCAGTACATCAATCATTTCACCCAGGGTAACATAATTGTGAGCTGCCTTGATGAAAACGGGCATCAGGTTTTTGCCGTCAATTGCTGCTTCGTGAATTTCCCGCAGTGATTCTTCAACCATTTCTTGATTTCTGCTCTGTTTCATATTTGCAAGGCGCTGTTTCTGCAGCTTTTCAACTTCAGGAGAAACGGTCAGAATCGGAATCTCAACTTTTTCTTCTTTTTCAACAAATTCATTCACGCCGACAATAATTTTCTCTTTTCTATCCACTTCCTGCTGGTATCTGTAAGCGGCATCTGCAATCTGTTTCTGGAAGTAGCCCGCTTCAATTGCAGCAATTACTCCACCTAATGAATCAATTTCATCAAAGATCCTGTTAGCTTCTTCTTCCATTTTGGTGGTCATGGATTCAACAAAGTAGCTGCCGGCAAGGGGATCTGCAGTGTTGATAACTCCGGTTTCATAGGCAATAAGCTGCTGGGTTCTGAGCGCAATCTTAACTGCTTTTTCAGAAGGAAGAGCCAGGGTTTCATCCATTGAGTTAGTATGAAGAGATTGTGTTCCGCCGAGAACTGCGGCAAGCGCCTGGAATGCCGTTCTTACAATGTTGTTTTCTGGCTGCTGCGCTGTGAGTGTGCATCCCGCTGTCTGGGTGTGGAATCTGAGCCACCATGATCTCGGATTTTTAGCGCCGTATCTTTCCTTCATTCTGCGTGCGTAAATCCTTCTTGCGGCGCGGAATTTCGCAATCTCTTCAAAGAAATCAAGATGAGAGTTGAAGAAAAATGAGATCCTCGGGGCAAACGTATCAATATCCATACCCCGTTCCATACAGGCTTCAATATAGGCAAATCCGTCAGCAAGAGTATATGCAAGTTCCTGAACCGATGTTGAGCCTGCTTCTCTGATATGATATCCCGATACCGAGACGGGATTCCACTGCGGAACTTCATTGGTACAATATTCAATCATATCAACAATTATACGCATTGAAGGCTCAGGCGGGTAGATATATTCTTTCTGAGCTATATATTCCTTGAGAATATCATTCTGAAGAGTGCCTCTCAGGTTTTTTAAATCAACTCCCTGCTTCTGGGCAACTGCAAGGTAGAATGCAAAGATCATTGCGGCAGGTGAGTTGATTGTCATTGAAGTTGAAACTTTATCCAGGGGAATTCCTTTGAACAATATTTCCATATCATCGAGCGATGAGATCGAAACTCCGCATATTCCTACTTCACCCTCACTGAGGGGTGCATCGGCATCCCAGCCCATGAGAGTCGGCAGATCAAACGCTACCGATAGCCCTGTTTGTCCGTTTTTCAGGAGGTAATGAAATCTCTGATTTGTATCCTCTGGTGACCCGAAACCGGCAAACTGGCGCATTGTCCAGATTTTCCCCCTGTATCCGTTTGCGTGAATTCCGCGGGTGTAAGGAAATTCACCCGGGAACCCGATATCCTTTAAAAAATCGATGTTATCAACATCATGCGGAGCATAAAGGGGGTTTATCGGTTCACCGCTCACGGTGGTGTATTTTAATCCGATATCCTTCGCCTTCCCGAAGTTCTCTTTAAATTTGTTTAACTGCTCCTGATACTCGCGGCTGTTATGCATCTTACCTCCAGATTTTTATGTTCTGCCGAAGCGTTTATCAAATTCGTTTAATGATATTTTTATTACAACAGGCCTGCCATGGGGGCAGACATACGGCATGGATGTGGTAAAAAGATCGTCAATAAGTTTCCTCATCTCCTTTTCACTAAGTCTGTCACCTGATTTAATGGCCGCTTTGCATGAAAATGATTTGCATGCGTTATCAACTGCCTCAAGATGTTTCTCATCCTGATTTACCCTGTATTCATCGAGCATTTCAAGAAGTATTTTTTCTTCTTCCCCCACTCTGACTTCTTCGGGGACTGCTTCAATTAAAAATGAATTTTTTGCGGTGAATTTTATTTGAAAACCCACACGCTGAATATAGTCATAAATTTCTTTTAAGAGCCCCACCGTGCCGGGATCAGTGACCACTGCTTTTGGGAAAAGCAATGGCTGGAAAGTCGGGAAATTCTGCTCAATCCTCTTCTTTGCCTGTTCATAAAGAATGCGCTCATGAGCAACGTGCTGGTCAATGATCATAAGTCCGCTTTTTATCTGCGAAAGGATGTAGCGGTTATGAAGCTGCACCATGAAAGCACTTGAATCGGTCTCTGACGGTTCAGATGGAATAACCTGCGCCACCACAGGCGCTGCCATTGCCGGCTCTGATCTTCTTCCTCCGAACGGTAATTCAATATCCTCGTTTTCTGAGGGTCTTACAAAGTTCTTTCCGATAGAAGAGAAAAGCGCCTCTATTTCATCATCACTGTAGCTGCTTTTCGGTTTCGGTCTTTGCGTGTACTGAGTTTCGTATCCTTTTTTCTCAGACGGAGCAGGTCTGTCTGAAAAATCATTTTTCTGCAGAGTCGGATAATTATTAAAAGAGAGCTTCTCTGCCCCTTTATCATAAGTTCCGCTGAATGAAAGAGAAGGAACAAGGTCATAATGACTCAGGCTCTTTCTAACAGCAAGCATAATAAAATCATAAATTTCTTTTTCGTCGTCAAACCTTACTTCGAGTTTCGAAGGATGAATGTTAACATCGGTGCGGCGGGGGTCAATATCGAGAAAAAGCACAAAAAAAGGATAATCCCCTTTTTCGAGCACGTTTTCATAAGCCTTAAATACGGCATGATTGACCTGTTTTGACTGAACATACCTTTTATTCAGAAACACAAACTGTTCACCCTTAATTTTTTTTGTGAGCACAGGTTTCCCGATGTATCCGAATAATTTCGTCCCCTGTCCCTCTTCATTAACCGGGATGACGTTGTTTGTGATTTCATCGCCGAAGATTCCGATCAGCCTATCGAGCAAGTTACCCTTTTCAAGCTTATAAACCAGTGAATCATCAGCATAAAGGCGGAAAGAGATGTCGGAATGTGATATCGCCAGCCTCAGAAATGTTTCGGTGACGTGCTTTAATTCAGTAGCATCGGTTTTAAGAAAATTGCGTCTTGCGGGAATGTTGTAAAAAAGGTTCTTAACGCTTATATCGGTACCCTTTATGAAGGGTCCTTTTTCTTTGGTTATAGTATTAGAATCTTCAACTTTTATTACTGTACCCAGAATGTTGGCATCAGTACCCGTTTTCATCTCAAACTGACTTACGGCAACTATTGATTAAAGCGCCTCACCCCTGAATCCGAGAGTTGAAATTGAATCGAGATCATCTTCACTTTTTATTTTTGAGGTGGCGTGTTTGAGAGTGGAAGTTACTGCATCATCCTCATTCATTCCCTCACCGTCATCAATTACGCGGATAAGCTTCTTACCTGCCTTTTTAATGATCAGTTCTATGCATGAGGCTCCTGCGTCAATAGAGTTCTCTATGAGCTCCTTCACAACCGATTCAGGCCTCTGCACAACCTCGCCGGCTGCTATTTTATTCGATATATGCTCGGGAAGAACTCTGATTTTCAATTGAATCCGGATTTTTTAACTGATTTTTTGATAATATACGATTTCAAACTGCTCTTTGTCAATTCTTTGGGTTATTTCCCACTCCCCCTTATTAAAAGGCGGGAATTTAACTTCCCCGGCTGCCTCAAACTTCATGTATGAAAGAATCATTTTATCTGCCAGACCCGATTCAATTGCCTGTTTGTAAATTTCCCCGCCGCCTATAATAAAAACACTTTCATCACCAAGGGTGTCACAGTAATTAACTGCATCGGTAAGGGTTTTAAATATCTTCATGCCCTCCAATTCTTCAACCTGATTTCCTTTGGTCACAACACAGTTCAGTCTTCCTCTCAGCGGTTTCCCGAGGGTTTGGAATGTTTTTCTTCCCATTATAATCGGGTGTCCGAATGTGGTGTCCTTAAAGTGTTTAAACTCTTCCTTTACATTCCATGGCATTTCGCCATCCTGCGTACCTATTACACCATTGCGGGCAATCGCAGCAATTATTATCCTGCTCAGACAGCCACCTCAAATTTAATAGTGGGATGGTGCCGGTAGTTTATCAGTTCAAAATCCTCAAATTTAAGTTCGTCTATCGGTTTATCAGCAATCCTGACTTCAGGAAGCGGCAGAAAATCTCTCGTAAGCTGGAGCTTTAATCCTTCAAGATGATCATATCTCTCCATAGGACTGCCTTTATCTGCAACATAAATATGGGCATCAACAATTGTATGCGCAAATACACCCGGCTTCAGACCGGTTTCATTTGCAATAATCATTGTGAGTAAAGAATATGCTGCAAGATTAAACGGTATTCCGAGAGCAATATCTCCCGAGCGTTGAGTAAGATGACAATTAAGTTTATCTCCAGTCACGTTAAAAGCATAAGTGTAATGACACGGCGGAAGTTTGGAAGTGGTTGCATTACCGGGTTCCCAGGCAGAAACCACGAGCCTTCTGCTGTAAGGCTTGTTTTTGATCTCGTCTATAACATAACGGATCTGATCTACTTCCCTTACCTTCCAGTTTCCGTTTGCGTCCTTCTCAGCCGAAGGAAAATGTCTCCAGTAATAACCATAGGCTGTATCAAGATCACCATTCTCATCAGCCCATGCATCCCAGATTTTTGTATGATGTTTAAGATTACGAATGTGATTTTCTCCTGAAAGGTACCATAAAACTTCGTACAGGAGTGATTTCCACTGCATTTTCTTTGTAGTCAGCAGCGGGAAGCCCTTTGAGATATCAACCTTGTAAAATGCGCCGAAATATGAAATTGTGTCTATTCCGGTTCTTGAGGGTTTACGCACACCCTCTTCCATCACCAATCTTACCAGATCGTGGTACTCTTTCATCTGATCTCTTTTTGAAGTTTGGGAAATGATTTTCTTTAAACTTTAAATGTAGCAATTTTTTTGATAGGAATCATTAGAGAAGCTCTT
>CAYPMQ010000211.1:0-6204 GCA_964411625.1 uncultured Ignavibacteriaceae bacterium | reverse complement strand
GCGATCAGAATTATTCCATATCTTGTGGCAATGCTAATGGCTATAGGTGTTTTCAGAGCCGGTGGGGCTATGGACTGGCTAATAACTATTCTTACCCCCGTAACAAATCTTATCGGAATGCCCGCTGAAGCACTTCCCATGGCACTGATGAGACCCCTCTCCGGGAGCGGTTCACTTGGAATTATGGCAGAAATAATCGCGATTCACGGAGCAGATTCTTTTATTGGAATACTGGTTTCAACATTCTTCGGAAGTACCGAGACAACTTTTTATGTTCTCGCCGTTTACTTTGGTTCTGTAGGAGTTAAAAATACGAGACATGCTCTTCCGGCAGGTCTTCTTGCAGATATTGCAGGAATTCTGGGAGCGACTTTTATTGTAAGACTTTTATTTTTCAGTTAATTATCAAATAACCGGACGGTTCTGATTTTATCAAAAGTCTGCTTGTAGCTATGTCCCAGAATATTTGTATATTCATTACAGTAGCTAATAAAGTAGTCTTTGGCGGCTTTGTTTTTGCCCATGCGCAGCAACTGCCTGATTTTAAGCTGCATTGCAACTTCATTAAGAGTATCATATTTCAGGATCAACTGTGCGGTATTGAGTAATTCGTCATCATCCATTTTTTTATGAAACATATCCAGAGCTTTGAGAAGGAATGAGACGATATCTTCATGGATCTTGATTTTAAAACTATCCAGCCACTCAAAGTTACAATCCTCAAGGAGCTTTCCTTTTCCGATAATAGCGAGAAGGTTCTTCATATCCTCTCTCAGATCAGCTGATTTCATAAATGATTCTTTCAGCCTGAAATAGTCAATCAGATCGAATTTAACCGTGCTGTCAAAACTTACGTACCATAAATTTTTATTGTATACGATCTCTATTCCGCTCACTTCATCCAGAAGAGTACGCAAATGGTTGATTAAAACATTCCTGTTATTCTTCGCTTTTTCTTTGCTATGACCGGGCCACAAAGTTGTGTTTACCTTTTCAGAAGTTATGCCTTTAAATCTTGTCTTAAAGTCAAGACTGCTGATTGTAAGCAGAATAAATAACTGTTTGAGTTTAGGAGTAAATTTAGAAGCAATATCCTCCCCGGAATTATTAAATATCCTAAAATTTTCAAAGAAAAAAATCCGGCTAAGATTCTCTTTTAACAGAGGTTCATCTTTTTTCTGAATTGAGACTACATCAGACGTTCTGATATCATCAGTTGTTTTATTTCCGTTTTTTTTACCGTTACCACTATTTTTTCTGTAGAGGTATCCAGCGATAAATGCAAGAATTAATATCAGAAAGATGAATAAATACTCTCTTAACCGGAGCTCTGTAGAAAAAAAACTCTGGGCGTGAATTAAATACGAATCATATTGTGTTTTAAAGCGGCCTGTATAACTATAAGGTATAATCAGCCCAATAAAATCAGCAGATGTACTGATAGTCAGCAGTAAAGAATATAAAAAATCCTGCGGGCAGACTGTACCGGGAAGTAATGTTTGGAATATCTTGCGGAGTAGTTTATGCTTTTTGCATCTAAGTTTAGATTGTCTCGCCCTGTTCGTAAATCCCCCTCAGAATCATATTTAATAAGCTTCAAAAATAATTTTATAAAAATGTGAATTATAGTTCCAAAATATAATTATTAACTAATAAAATACAGAGGTCGGATATTGCTCCGACCTCTGTTTATAATTTGTTACTTTGAAAGGACCTTAAATTCCACTCTTCTGTTCATAGCCCGTCCTTCTGCAGTTGCATTATCACCAACGGGGAGAGTAGCTCCGTAACCTTTAACGGTAAGTCTTGTTTCTGCAATACCTTTCGAGATAAGGAAATTTCTGACAGCCTCTGCACGTTTCCTAGAAAGATCAATATTTGATTCTGAACCTCCGACATTATCCGTATGGCCCTGAATTTCAACCGTCATTTTCGGATTATCAATCAGAATCTGGGCAGCATTATAAAGGATCGGGTATGATTCTGATCTTATTGTTGCAGAAGCAAAGTCAAAGTTGATATTCATGAGAACCCAGTTTGCCGATCCTTTGCCTGAATTTTCTTTTACAATCTGCTCAATTTTCTTGTAGTCAACAGGATCCTGTCTGTATTTCTTTACAATCTCTTCGATTTTTGCATAATCAATGGGTTCGTACACTTTACCGTCAACAATTTTAACAGTGTCTTTGCCGGCAGGCTGATCAGGGTTTTTATCTTTTTCGATATATTTTACAGCCAGACCATCATAAATCGTACATTCATCAGACTTATCTCCCTTTTTGAGGTAGAAGTTGACGCCAACATTAAAAGTGATATATGCATCGTGTGGTCCGCCAAACATACCTCCCACAGGACCAATAAGACCATCTGCATTATCATTTGCGAGAGTATGGTACATTACCTCAGTAGAAATACTCCAGTTATTGCTGAAGAGATTCCATTGTGCTCCCATTGTAAGATTGAACTGATAATCAATCCAGGACTTTTCTTTAAATGATGTTCCGTTCTTAACATCCATATAATATAAACCGCCTCCGAGCCCCACATAAGGAGAAACCGGTTCACAGGGGACAAACTTATAAATTAGGTCAAGATTGGAGCCAATAAATATGGTCTCAGGCTTTTTTTGGAGCGAGAAATAAGCGTAATACGGTTTTATCCTTAAACCCACATATTCACTGAAATACCTGGTAAATGAAATGTATCCTCCATAACTTTCTTCCGGGCTCACAATATCAGTGCCGGTAAATCTCGGTAATAAACCCCCGATACCCATTACCCAGGAATTTTTATATGCAGTGACCAGGCTGTGAGCACGTTTCTTTTCAGGTTCTTTTCCGGTGCCTGAACCTGACACTCCGGGATAAAGATTGAAAAGTTTAGAATCAGGACCTCTGCCAAAAGTTTTTATTATTCCGAGTTCAAAATTCAGGTAACTATCCCTCCCACCGCCAAGCATTCCGCTCAACGGTCCTGTGATACCATCAAGCTGGTCATTACCAAGGGTATGAATTCCTACTTCGGTTTTCAGACCCCAGTCTTTTCCAACGAGGTTCCTGAAATATGCACCAAGATAAATATTTGACTGGTAATCAACCGTCTGATTAGGATTTGTAGTGTTTTTGACATCCTGATATGAACCTGAGAATCCAAGTCCGATATATGGTGATATGGATAATCTGGGATTAAAATTATACAGAATATCAGCAGCCAACTGAAAAAGGTCTACCCCCACTTTTGGGGTATTCCCTTCAATCCGGGAGTATGTTGGTTTGAAACGCAACGAAACATGTTCCGAAAAATCCCTTTGGATGGATAAAAATCCGCCGTAGTTTATTTCGCGGGAGGTTGCCTCAGACCCGATAAATCTCGGGTAGCCTACTCCAAATCCAAGCCCCCATGAATCCGTGGGAACTTGTGAATATACATAAGTATTGAGTGCCGCAGCAATAAAAAGAAATAAAGTTAGCTTTTTTAACATATCCACTCCATATAAAGAAATTAAAGAGCTATCTAATATAATTATATTTTATTAAAATCAAAAGGTTTACAGCATTTACTTATAGCAATACTCGCAGTTTAGGGTTCTAATATTTTAATTTCTGATAGATTATTAGACTCTTATCTGTTTTTCAAGACTGTAAATTTTGGTCATTTATATGAATTTTACTATATTTGTTTTCTCATTTTTCGGGGTGTAGCGCAGCCCGGCTAGCGCGCTTCGTTCGGGACGAAGAGGTCGTAGGTTCGAATCCTATCACCCCGACCATCACAGACATCTTCATACAAAAAAATTCAAACAAATAAGAAGTGTATACTTTTTAGTTTTTGTTCCTGCCCATATTCTATTATTGTGGACAAGCATTCTTGCTGAATGGCTTTACCCTGAATAATTTAAAATAATTAATCATTAATCGCTATATTTTTTCATTCAACAGAAGAAAATATAACTCATAGTTTTGATTAAATCCAAAATATTATTGAATTTATTTTTACAGAACGCAATGCAGGACTGTGGAAACGTATTTTAATTTTTATTGTTATCTTTGCGTTGTAAAATTTAGCATAAAAATCGGAATACGGAAATAAAGGAAAAGTATGGCAAAATCACATTCATTTGACATTGTTTCTGAAATTGACCTTCAGGAAGTTGATAATGCTATTAATCAGGCCACAAAAGAAATTATACAAAGATATGATCTGAAAGACTCAAACACTACAATTGAACTGAATAAAAAAGACAAGTTTCTGAATATAAACACCAAAGATGATTACGCACTTAAGGCAACAATTGATATTCTGCAGACCAAATTTATCAAAAGAGGTTTGTCTATTAAAGCACTGAAACCTGATGAAGCAGAACCCGCTTCCGGTGGCAGAATCAGGCAGAAAATTAATCTGCAGGTGGGTATTTCAAAAGATGACGGCAGAACGATCACAAAAATGATCAAAGAATCCGGATTGAAGGTTCAGGCGCAGATTCAGGATGAGCAGGTAAGAGTGACAGCTCCCAAAATAGATGATCTTCAGGCCGTTCAGAAATTACTGACGGATGCTGACCTGACTTTCCCTGTTCAATTTACAAATTATAAATAATTTTACCTTCTTCCGCTGAAGAAGTTATCTGATTTTTCCAGTTTAAGGTCACTCAGCTGAGGGGCCTTAACCTTTATTTCAAATCTGTAACCGGTATAAGTTCCCACAGGATTCCAGACAAAATTCATTACCCAGCAGTGCAGATCACGGCTGATTACAATCTGCGGCGCAGCAAATTCTTTTCTTTCAATATCATAACTTCCCCCAAGGGTGAATTTCCAGTTTTTGGTAAGACTGAAACTCATATCCCCTCTGACATTTGAATATTTCTGTATTGAATTCGGATTGAACCTGTTTTCATTAAAGTTATATGAAAGACTGATACTCCACGGAATTGTAAAATCCGGTTCAACAGGCGAGTAGAGTCCGGTATAATAATTACTTTCCCTGAAAAAGATATTCTCGCCCGTGGTCTGAAGGGTGTCTTCTTTATCTTCAGATTTAAATCTCTCACCCGATAAGTTAAACGATGCAGAGAAACTCACGTTTTTTAACCTTAAAAGTCCTTTGCCCTCGGAGATCAGAAATTTATTAATATCTCTCCCGTTCTGATCATAATCGTATAATCCGAAAGTTGTTGAACCCGAAAGGTTCAGAAAATCGGATACCTGTGTTCTGTAATCAATAAACAGATTAGAAAATTTAATACTATCTGCGGCAAAGTTATAATTAACTGATGCGTTTACATTAAGAAGCTGAATCTTTTGCTCTTTTGAGGTTGTATCAGTAAGATCCTTAAGCGTTTTGATTTCGAATATATTGGAGAGCCCGAAATTTATACTTTGCTGTTCACCGATTGATGGTCCGCCAAAAATCTCCTTTTCAAATCTGCTGTATTTTACTGTTTCCCCGGTACTGAGCTTGTAGGATCCGTAATACCCCCAGAAGTCTTCAGAGAAATCAGGCTGGTAATTATAACTCATCCGGGGAATAAGTGTATGACGGAGTGCTGAAATGCCAAAGTTGTTAACCGGAAAAATTCCAAAGACTTTGGTCTGAGCAGAGAGTGAAAGTGTGAAGGTTCTTACTGCCCTGAATCCTTCAACATCTGATGTGACAATTGAATCTGATGCTGACTGATTCTCAAAATACCTGCTTTTACTGAGTTCAGCCCACTTTGGACTATTTGTAAGGTTACCCGACAAAACAGCTTCACGGCTGATACTTTTCGTGTACCATAATTCCTGATAACTGAGGGATGGAGATATATTAAAGAATCCGATTTTGGGAGCAGCACTAACAGATATCTGATGCTGAATACCATTTCTGACATCCAATTTTCCGTTGACATTATTACGCTGATTCTGAAGCTGCCCCGAGTAAGAAACACCTATTTCCTCGTACCAATGGAGCTTTTCTGCTGCCTCAGGATCAGCAAAAGGATAAAAAAGAGACTTGCTGAATGTAATACCCGGAAGTGTTTCAAATATGTTGCCCGTCTGCAGTTCCTGTCTTCTGTTGTAGTTTGCAGTAAGACTCATTCCTGATTCTTCCCAAGTCTCAAAATAAGTTATATTTGAGTAAATATCGTTTTTCAGGAGTTCATTGATATTCGTGCTTGTCTCACGTATAAAATTGGAAGAAAGGAACTCAAGATTTGCATCCAAT
>CAYPMQ010000210.1:0-6224 GCA_964411625.1 uncultured Ignavibacteriaceae bacterium | reverse complement strand
GGTGCCAGATTCTTCCTGGTGGCTTTTCTGCTGAAACTGTTCGGAGAAAAAATAAAGAATTTCATCGATAAGTATTTTGACTGGGTAGCAATAGCTTTCACTGTTCTGCTTATCGGCGGATTTGTAGCCGTAAAATATCTTATCTAAGTCAGCCCAGAATTTCACGGAGCCGGATCTTCTCTTCCGGCTCCACCATAAAAATAGCGGTATCATTTAATTCAAGCACAAGCGAATCTTCCGGATTGAATATCCAGTTTTCACCCCGCTGCAGTGCCATAAGCAGCGCTCTGGGTGATGCTGATTTAAGTTCATTCACTTTCTTCCCTGCAAAATTCTCACCAATTTCCGCCTCTTCAACCCTGAGATTCTTTTCTTTATCCCTCAGCATTTTATCGAGAAATGTCACAACGGTTGGTCTTATCATTTCTGAAACCATTCTTAGTCCGCCTATTCTGTTAGGCGAAATAACCGCATCTGCACCGGCTTTTTTAATTTTTTCGATGTTTGATTCTTCCTTGCATTTACCCACGATTCTGAGATCTGGATTCATGTGCCTTGCGGTAAAAGTTATAACAAGGTTATAGTTTTCATCTCCTGTAACGGCAAAGAGTCCTTTTGCCCTGTGAATACCAGCCTTTTCAAGAACAGCCTCCGATGTTGCATCGCCTTCAATGTGAAGCACAGTGTTCTTGCTTGTAAACTGTTCAAGATGTTCCTGTTTATCGAGCAGTACAAAAGCTCTCTTGGTCATGAGTAATTCTTCTGCTATTATCAGTCCCGTATCGCCTGAACCGCAGATAATATAATGGTCTGAGAGGGCGGAAATTTCTTTTTCCATCTTTCTTATCTTGATTTTTTTTATTAATTCGCCCCCGATTATGAAGGCTGTGAAATTAGATATGATGTAAGTGAAGGCACCGATGCCCGAGATTGCTATTAAGAGGGTGTAAAGTCTGCCGATTTCCTGATTCTGAAAAATGATCACTTCACCGAATCCTATAGTGGTTATAGTAATAACGGTCATGAACAGTGCATCAATCACAGTCTGATTTTTAGAATGGTCGGCAAGAATGTAGAATCCTGCCGTACCGATAAAAATTATTGCAATCAGGAGATATATCGAACTGATAAATCTCTTCAGCAGTATATTCATATTAAATCATGGTATTACCTGAGCAGTACCATCTTTTTAGTTGATGAAAAATCACCGGTCTTTAAGGTGTAAAGATACACACCGCTTGATAATAAACCACCAAAATCATTTTTTGAATCAAAATTAACCGAGTGCACTCCCGCAGTTAAAACTTCATTAACCAGAGTTCTGACTTCCCTGCCCAGAATGTCATAGATTTTCAGGGTTGTGAATCCGGAATTGCTCAGATTAAACCTGATGCTTGTCTCAGGATTGAAAGGGTTGGGATAATTCTGCATAAGACCGAAATCCTCAGGCAGCCCGCTCTGATTACCCTGTTCATCCACATCAGTTATAACTACATCAGGAGAAAGCTTTCTGTTAAGCATCAGCATTACAGCATCAGCCAGAAGATATTTTCCGGACTCGACATCTTTATTATCAACCTTAATCACCCGTTTGTTACCAGGTGTAAGATATACAGTTCCAATCTTAACCCATCTGCTGTTTGCGGCAGCTCTTTGGCTCACTGAATAAGTGACAGAGTCAGAAGCCCCGTAAAGTGTATATCTGGCAGACTCAGTGAAAATAAAATTGGGAACAAGGTACGCATAAACATCGTAATATGCTTCCCATTTTACGTCAAAGTTATAATAAAACTCAGCATCCGCAGTGTCGTTGGTCCAGTAAATACCGTTCTGGTAGCCAAGAACGTTTGATTGTGTCCAGTTTCCTGAAAATGAAGCAAAACCCGAGCTGTCCTCATTTATAACCTCTGCTTTCGGTCTCCATATTTTACCGTTTCTGTAGGGCGGAACAGCAGGGTCTGAGTATAATGCTTTCAGAGTATCAGCAAGAACACTGTTTGCTTTGAATGCTTCATAAAAGAAATAGCTCTCACCCGCAACACCTTTGAATCTGTTTTCTCTGACAGATTGTGAGAGAAGCGAAGGCGTCATAACATAACTTCCGGCTTTGGCAAGCACTCCGGCGAAAAAAATATCCCTTTTGCTTTCAGGAACATAGGTTAATGAGAGACCAAGCTCATATCTGTAGGAGACAATATCCTGACGATAAAGCTGGGGGATAAAATTATCAAGGAATGATGAATCAACCCAGGTCTTTGAATCCTGAAGGTAATTGTCATAACCCCATGGATAAACGCTCGGCGCTATTGATAAAATCATATTTTCCCCTCTGAGTTTAACAGTGTCCCTCAGCCTGGCAAGGAAGTTATTAAGTTTACCGGCACGCCATTTTTTCCAGTTCAGATCATAGGGATTCTGTGGCGGATTTGCGCCGCTGTTCTCTGACTGATAAATTGAGACTGTAACACTGTCATAACCCCCTTCAATTGGCATTGCAGGAAGCCTGTCATCACCCTGAACACCATCAACTTCATATTTATCCATCACTTCGGTGATCAGTGAAATCATAAAATCCTGAACCTCGGGGTTAATACCTGAAAGCCAGTCAAAACCGTTTTTAACAAGCAGGTTTCCCTGATTATCCTTTCCGGCCCAGTGTGGTTTTGCGGCAACTATATGCCCGCCGTTAAGTGAATATGAGGATGAAAATCCGAACTCGAACCATGGAATCACTTCTATACCAACTCTGTGCCCCTCCATAATCACTTTTGCAAGAGGATCCCTGCCTGCAAATGCCGGGATTATATTCACACCGAAATTATCCTGCATTACCTGTGAGGGATAAAGAGTGTATCCTTTGTTCCAGACAACGGGAAAAACAACATTTACCCCCATTGAGGCAAGAAAATCCATTGCTTTTGCTATCTCGGTATCAGAAAAAAGGACATTACTATCCACGTTGGTGAGCCATACTGCCCTCATTTCGTTTTTGTACTGAGCAGAAGCATTAATTAAAAAAACTGTTAAAAATAATAACGTTAATCTCTTCATAAATTATTTTGTCGTCTTGTTTATAAAATCAGGAAATACTGCTTTGTCATTATATATTTTTTTGCTGAACAAGTCAGCATACTTTTTCATTCCTTCATAGAAGAAATAAACTTCTCCCTCAAGACCGTGTTCGCGGTTAACGGTTATCATATCAAGCAGTAATTTTTCTTCAGGGTGATACTTACCAACTTTAAGCAAAACACCGGGGTAAAATCTGGTTTTGTAGTTTTCGGGAACGTAGTTGTGCACAGCCTCATGTATCGCTTTTTCATAATCGGCAATGTTATATCTGTAAAACTGTGGAACCATCAGATCAACATAACCTTTTTCTATCCACTTCGGCCAGTCCTGCAAATATTCTTCCTTGCTCCACGGGTAGATACTTGGTGACATTGAGACTATAATATCTTTATTGATATCTTTCACCATTTTGTGGAGTCTGCCAAGAAAATCGGTCAGTTTATCTGAACGCCACTGCACCCAGGCGCTGTCTTTGGAATCTTTTGGCGGCTCAGCACCGTTGTGCTCTGCCTTGTAGAGATTTACAGTGTATTCATCATACCCCCCTTCCGATGGAAGGGCCGGCAGTCTGTCATCTCCCTGAACGCCGTCAACTTTGTAATTCTTTACAACTTCTGTAAAGAGTGAAATCATAAAATTCTGGACATCAGGATGAAAAGCGTTCATCCATTCAAAGCCGTTTTTGGCTGTCAGCATTCCGTTTACATCTTTTGACATCCATTCAGGCCTCTTCTGCAGGATATGTCCGCCATCAGCCTTAAATGAGCTGGAAAATCCGAACTCAAACCAGGCAAATACTTTTATTTCCCTTTTATGTGCCTCTTCAATAAGCTCTTTAAGGGGATCTCTCTCTATATACAGGGGGTCAATCTTCATGCCAAATTCTTTTTCCATGACTGCACTCGGGTACATTGTCATGGCTTTGTTCCAGACAACTGCAAATATTGCATTAATTCCGTTTTTATGACAAAGCTCAACTGCTTTAATTATGTTCTGACGTGATTTCAGTACTTCACTATCAACATTGGTGAGCCATACTCCTCTGAGGGCTGATTTCCCTTGAATCTTTTGGTTGGAAGTGTTTTCTTTTATACATCCGCTGAGAAGAATACCTGTCATCAGCAGCGGTAGAAAATACTTTAATCTTATCATATTAAATCTCTTCTTCACATTATAAAAAAACGGTTTGACCCTTGCGGGAAGGATCAAACCGGTTAGAAAGGATTGAGGGCGAATCAGAATTCCGCTCTGAAACCTGCTCTTATTTCACCTGTCTGAAGCATGCTTACATTTTCAAGGCCGAGTTTAAGGGTTGCCCAGAGTTCGCCAACAACGGCACGGTAATTTGCCGCCAGAGTAAACCAGACAGGATCAATGATTTTTACATCCACTTCGGCACCGATGGCAAAGCCGCCGCTCCAGTCTTCCTGTCTCAGGGCAGGAACCTTAAGAACTTCCATGAGCCTGTTAACACCTGCAGTATCGGGAGCAAATAGTGAATCCTGATAAGCATCACGGTTAGAAATCCAGTTATACACTCCGAAACTGATGTGCAGATCGGTTTTTATGAGTTCTGATCTGAACAGATTATAGTCTGCATTTACGGCAACTCCCGTAACAGTCAGGTCCATTTTTAAATTTTTAATCTGATAGTTAAAAGTTTTTTCTTCAGTGCCGATCAGGTACTGGCGCTCAAAAATCAGTTTTTCATCATTCGGAGTATCAAACTTATAATATTCCACTTTTCCTGACCATGCCCATTTTTCAGAGACTTCTTTGCCAAAGTAAACTGAGCCACCCATTCCGGGCTTAAACCTCTTAGAAAGTTCACCCATCGGCATCAGATATGAACCTGAAACCCCGGCAAAATATTTATTCTGAGCGGTAAGGGGCACCACGGTAAGGAAAATTAACAGCAGAGTTATATATTTTATTTTCATAATCAGTAACTAAAAATTATTCCTAATTTGATATTAAAGTAGTCCTTGAAGGGTGCATCATCATATCCGAAGTTACCTTCTGTCGGGATCAGGTAATTGTAATTAAGTTCAGCTGCCACTTTGGCAAAATCAATTAATTTATAACTCAGGTTTACGCCTCCGGCCGCCATAAGAGGATTTCCTCTTTTATCGGGAGCAAAGTTTCTGTAGGCATATTTAAAGGTTGTGTTGATTCCTTTCAGAACTTTTGTCCAGTCTTCAACAACAAACATGCTTCTCACATAGAAATAAACTCCGCCGCCGGCTGTGACTTTCAGTGAAAGTTCTTCGGTCAGGTTGAACTGATAGTTTGCGGTGAGCATGACCGGAATTGCACTCATGCTCTGCTCGGGGGTGAATGTGGCCGAAAGCCCTGCACTTGTGTCATTCAGGTCTGCAAGGATACTTCCGTAGTAACGGTTATCCCAGAAGGCCCATTTCCACTGAGTCAGCATTGAATCCTGCTCAATGCCGAAACTCTGATAACCCGTTGTGAGTGAAATACTTACTGCATCAGAAATGCTGTAATTGAGTCTGAAACTGCCGCCTATGCCGTTTGCAGAGGTAACCGCCAGTTTCTTTGAACCGCCAAGCACATAATCACCCAGGAAATCAACCGAGGTGATTTGTGCTTTTCCCTGAGCTGCAAGGAATATAACCAGAAGAGGAAGGATCTGAAAAAATCTGAAATTAATTAGTTTCATTTCTTTTTCCTCTCTTAATTATAACCAAGATTCAGTGAAAATCTCAGAATATTGCCGAGACGGCCGTAATTTGCATAAGCAAAATCAAGCTGCATAGGAATGCTGAGATCAGGATTTATACCAATGCCGAAGCTGTAAGTATCTTCATCGTAGAAAAATTTATAACCCCCTCTGAGGATGACCATGTTTTTCCAGCTC
This sequence comes from uncultured Ignavibacteriaceae bacterium, assembly GCA_964411625.1. GTDB lineage: Bacteria > Bacteroidota > Ignavibacteria > Ignavibacteriales > Ignavibacteriaceae > JABWCA01. The sequence continues at coordinate 271 of CAYPMQ010000210.1, read as the reverse complement.
ATTTCAATACCGGTATTCACCTTTTCATCACCGTCATTAGGGTGAAGTGCCTCAACCATGGCCGTAACACGGTATTCACTGCTCATATCACCCACAATCTCTGAAGCTAGCCCCAGTCTGAGAACAGAGGGCATCTTGAAGGGATCATTAATATATTTTGTTTCAACACCGAAATTCTGAATAGAGGCACCTATTCTCAGTGATTTGAAACCCGTATAGTACATTACACCTCCGTCAAAAAGTATATTTGTGGCGCTGTAAATATCAATCG
>CAYPMQ010000209.1:0-6235 GCA_964411625.1 uncultured Ignavibacteriaceae bacterium | reverse complement strand
GATTAAGACTGTTTTCAGGGATTGAACAAGATCATTCGGTTTACATGTTCGGAGGTTACGGATATTATAAGTTCAGATCAGGACCCTACAAATGGAATGAAACTGCAGAAACCTGGGATTTTATAAATTTAATCGGCGCACCAATATACCCGAGGAATCTGATGGCTGTTACAGAAGGGGAATCGGGGCAGTTGTATATTCTGGGTGGCAGAGGCAGCAAGACCGGAAACCAGGCTGACGGAGTTGAATTCTTTTATGATTTATACTCTATGGATCTCAGAACCAGCAGTGTTATGAGGATGTGGGAGCGGAAAGCTGAAAACGGATTCACAGGATCCTCAGCGTTCATTATTCCGGGGAGAGAATCAGAAATTTTTTCACTCTTTAATCAGGAATACGCAAATAAAGTAAGATCACGTTTAAGACTCCATAATATTTCTGATACCATAACCGCTTTTTACGGCAGTTCATTAATGACTCTGCCAGGGGTTGAAACTGATTATATTCTGTTATTTGAAGAGGCAATATCTGAGTTGTATTTAATATTTCAGCGCAATGAAGGGAAAGGTACATATACAGAGGTTTATACCTTAAGATATCCTTTCCTTTCGGAGAATGAATATAATACCCTTATGGAGAGAGACAAAGAAACACCTGCAAAGTTCTACAACTGGCTGATTTACGCCGGTGCGGGTATTTCTGTGGTAATTCTCTGGATGTTTGTTTCAACCGCGGTAAAGAGACGCAGAAATTCAGGCAGTTCAAAACCTGTCACTGATGAAAATCAACCGGGAACAGAGTCGTTTGACAATGCCGTAAAACCAATAATCAATACAGTTCATGGAATAAATTCTGAAATCAAATCTATCACATTTTTTGACGGACTTCAGATAATGACAGCCGGGGGTGAGAATCTGGCTTCAAAATTTTCACCGAGATTAACCGAGTTCTTCACACTAATACTCTATTACAGCTTCACTAAACCTGAGAGCAAGGGGCTCGCCAATGATCAGGCGGCTTCAATTCTATGGGAAGATCTTGATGCTCAGCAGATCAAGAATAACAGAAATGTTGCAATTAACGGAATCAGAAAGATTCTCCATGGTCACAATGGAATTGTTATTGAAGCCGGCGGAGGATACATCAAAGCTAATATCTTACAGGATTGCTTTAACGAGATAAGCGATTTTTTTATTCTGATCCGTAAAATTGAGAAGAATTCCTCTGCCGATAAGAATGATCTTGAAAAATTATTCAGCATAACTGACAAAGGGACTATTTTTAAGGGACTGAAAGGGGAATGGTTTGAACAGGAGAGAAGCCTTATCATAAACCGGATGATTGAAATATTAATCAGGCTCTCAGAAGCATTTTTCTCTGAAGGAGATTTTGAGTACACAATCAGAGTGACCGAAAGAGTATTAAATCTTGACAGGCTAAACGAGGAAGCTCTCGTTATCCAATTAAAAGCACTGTTCAGACTCGGCAGGCATACTGTTCTGGCTGAACGGTATAAATTGTTTGTCAGGGAATATCAGGTTCAGTACGGGGAGAACTTTAAAAGATCACTGAATGATCTTATTAGCTGAATCAGATAGTAATAGCTTTTAATTTAAGGCAGATCATAAAATGACCTGCCTTAAATTTACTGTTTTATTTCAGTAAAAGCATTTTGTTTGTTAAAACTCTGCCGGCAGTCTTCATAGTATAGAAATATATGCCGCTTGAGAGATTACTTGCATCAAACACTATCGAATGGAGCCCGGCGTCAAATTCCTGCAGTGAAATCAGTGACTGAATCAATGCTCCGTTTACATCATAAATATCAAGAGTTATCATGCTTCTGACCGGTACAAAAAAGCGGATCAGTGTAGATGGGTTAAACGGATTCGGGTAATTCTGATAAAGTGTAAAATCCTGCGGAGCGGAAGAATGGTCATCGCTTACATTCTGAACATAATCACCATTTGTCTGAAGATTATCAAAATACACTGAGCCTTTTGTCACATCCGGATCTGCATTTCTGAGAGCAATCCCTTTAAATCCTGACATATCTGCTGAAACAGGATAGTTGAGGAACTTCCAGCCGTAAAAATTCAGAGTATATTTTAGCGGATGAATCATTGTGCTTCCGGAACCGTTTGTGTATCTGAACTGAATTTCATTATAGCTTAAATCACCGAAAACCCAGAATCCGAGTGAGGTTTTACCTGAGATATCAAGTGAAACCGGGCGGTCAAGTACCGCGAAATTACCCTGAGAATAGGAGATGAACTGATAATTCAGCTGACCTGATGTCTGTCCTGAGCGTTTTTTAGCGGCCGTGATAAAGAAGTTTGTGTTAACGGTATCGATATTAATTGAAGAAGGATTGGATTTTGGTTCAATCCATCCTGCATCAAACTCGAATCTGTCAATCACTGTACCTTCTGTATACTGATTCATGTCTGTTCTGAACTGAATGAGCAGATCACTGCCAAGCTGATTACCATACATATCGCTCAGAGAAGCAAGAAGTTTCAGTGTATAGGCTGTATTTACCTTTAAAAGTGCAGCGGGTCTGAAGAGCAGTTCAGTTTTATCGTTTTCAACATTTACGACAAGACCAGCCAGGTTAACAACTGCACCGGTTGAATCAAGAAGGAAGATTTTATTTGCAACACTGCCTATTTCTTCGTTAAACTTAAGTTTGAACTCGGAGTAAATAGTTACAACTGAATTTACAAAAGGGTAATAATTACTTAGAACAGGTGCCTGGTTATCCGGAGCAACCGTCGAAAAGTTAATGACAAAAGGATCTCCGGCAGTACCGTTTCCGTCACCGTCAATTGTTGCCCCGAATATGTTTTTCGCTGTTGTATCAACCTTAAACTGGTATGAAGTCGAAAATCCCCAGAACGGGGCAGGTTTAACTTCAAGCGTTGTTATCCCTGTCCAGACAAGGGTGTAGGGAACCGCAGGGGTAAACGATATTGCATTTCTTACAGTTGCGGTATCCATGGGGCTGCTGAAAGTAAGTTTTATACTTTTATATGCCTGAAATCCGGTTGTTGAGTTTAGCGGGAATTGTGATTCCACTTTAGGCGGAATGCTCTGAAGCAGTGATTTTACCGCAAGTCTTACAGTGGGTAACAGGTTAAACATCACAGTACCGGGGCAATCTGTTGAACAGCCCTGCCTGTGACCTGAGATATGATCAATAACTAATCCTGATGATCCGTGAAGTGATACTCCGAGCGGATCAATGCTTCTCTGATCTGCTTTCCAGGCGAGTATCTTTGAAAGGGACGCAATTGCATTATTGGGGGGTGCAACAGTGTTATAAGTGCCCAGCATGCATACACCCATACAATTACCGTTGTAGCCGCAGAAATGTGCTCCCACGACGTTATCTCCGCCGCCGCGTCCTTCATAAATAACCCCGTTGGGATCAACAAGATAATTATATCCGACGTCACACCAGCCGTTTGACTGAGTATGATATGTGTAAATTGATCTGACCACGGCTGCCCAGTCTGAGGCAGCATTAGCACCTGCTGAATGGTGCACAATAAGGTGGGTTACGGTTGTATAGCTTGATGAGCAGTTAGTTCCCTGACCAACAGGGCAGCCCCATTGCGTTCTTGTAATCACGGGAGGTTTAGGGTAAGCCATTCCGTCAGATTCAGTTACACTCTCGGCAGCTTTTTTAATTTCGGCAAGATCTGGTTCAGTGGTTTTACCCGGATTAATAATGACAATGCTGAATGTTCTGAATGTAAAATTACCTTTTGATTCAAGGGTCAGATAGTATTCGGTTGTGTTATGGGGAAGAAACAGGGGTTCGGAACCGATGACCGGCACTCCGTCAGGTGCATGAGAAGAGAAAATAAAATCCTCCTTTTGCCATTCATTATTATCTTTTGTCCTGTAAAAGACCGAAAAGGCGGCGTCTTCAAACTTCAGATTACCATTCTGAAAATTCAGTCCCATCAGATAAAAAGGGGCATCATTAAAGCCTTCAATTTTCAGCACAGGCGTCTGATAGATATCAGCAGCATAACCTGCAGAAAAGATGGACTGTGATTTATCAGGGTTCAGCAATGCCCGGGCATTTACTGTCACATCCTTTTTTTGGATTTCATACTGTGAAAAAATTGTGACCGAAGAAAAAATGATGATTAAAAGAAAACTTTTAATAAAACGCATACTTACCTGACTTATTTTAAGAACAACAGTTTAATAGTTTTTGAAATGTTAACTCCAAAGATATCTATAATATTTAATCTGGCGAAATACACTCCTGACTGCACTAAAACCCCTTCTGAGTTTTTGCCATCCCATGTGAGAGTGTAATCACCAGGTGCCAGTTCTCTGTCAATTACAGTTGTTATAAGCTCACCATTTGTATCAAATAGTGATAGGTTAACATTTGAGAGTGTCTCAATATTGAAGTTAAGATTAGTAAGCGGATTAAACGGATTCGGATAATTCCTGAATATCAGATAATCTGCAGGTTGAGGTGTTTCGTCAATATCTGAAGAAGGAACAATAAAGTTTATATTTTCAAACTTTGATGCGGAATCAGTAAGTGTGATTTCAGTGCTGTAAAGTGTCACATCGCCCGGTCTTTCAAGGGCAAGCTGATATGTTCCGAGCGGAAGATGCTCAATTTCATACTCATCATCATCATCAAGGAGGCTTGACGCTACCGGAAGAAATTCAGGGAGTCTGTAAGCAGTAACGGTAAAACCTTTCAGTCTTGGGTCGCCCGGTGTCATACCCTGAATAACAACCATGCCTTCAATCTCACCATTTCCGTACGCAGTATTCTTTGTAAGAATGATATACCTGCCGCCTGAATAACCGGAAGGAAGAATTGAATCCGCATTTGCCCAGTTTGGAGTATAGGTAAAAGCAGAATTATAATAACCCGGAGCTTTGAAGCTTGCATAAGACTGAACCAGCAGATAGGATGATCCCGATATATCCTCTGCATAAAAAGATCCGTCTGAGAGCGTGAGTGCGGCTATCTCTTCAGGTGCAATTGCGCCGTTCAGCGGGAGATCAGGTGATGTGGGCGTATGCTTTCCTTTTCTCGTTACCACTATTCCCTTGTTTATCAGATTATTATTTCCCGCAGTTTTTAACTTCCCTGCAATAGTATTGCCTGTTGAGATCCTGGGAATAATCTGTAAATTTAAATTTGGCGATTGCGGGGTGATCAGATTATAAAGCACTGATTTAAAGGGTGATGTTGTCGAAGGATAAAAGCTAAGATAACTTCCCGAAGTTTTTACTCCGACAAGATATTTGCCATAAGGCAGATACATATTGAAATAGCCGTCATTATCCGTAACTGAGCTGTCAAGCATTATATAACCGTCTCTGAAAAAATAGACTTTTGCGCCGGGCACAGGGTTAAGGCCGTCTGTAACTGCTCCGCTGATATATCCGTACTGGGGAGCAGGAATGGTAAGATTTACTGTTACAGGTAAACTTTTTTGAGGAATCTGAGAGTTATTGTAAAATATGACATCCTGATTTACACGGTAATACCTGTAGATATTCCAGAAAAAACAGTCCATCACGAAGCTTTGGCCGGGCTGGAGTGTCAGAGGAAAATTTGCAGTAATATTGTAATCGACTGCGTAGAGACTGTCATTAAAACTGATGCTGTCAATTACAAGCGGCTGATTACCTGTATTTGTTATGGTTACTGAATCAAGGCGGTTAAACACATTCGTATATGAAAGAGATGCCGGAGTTAAAGTTATCTGCGGCTGGGCCTGAAATTCAGATGCCGGAACAAAAAAAAATAAAAATATAGTAAAAAGCGGGAAAGTCTTCATTCGGTAGTTATTTATTCTTTATAATCTCTTTTGTAAGTTAAACAGATAAGCATAAAATTCAAATATAAATAGTAGTATGCTTATTTAGTGTTACTTTTTTATTATTCGTGACACTAATAGTAAAATTTCATAAACTGATTGTAGCTGATGGCTGAAAATTTCATTGAATTTGATAAAAGAAAACTGGAAGAGCTTTGTACTGCAGCAAAATCCGGAAACGAAATAATGCGGAATGCACTATTCGGGATGGTGCATGAAATTGCATACAGTTATTTTTTATCAAAATATAAACTGAAAAAAATAAAATCGGTTGAAGATGTCGAAGATCTTGCCCAGAATACCTGTCTTACTTATATGAATAATCTGGAAAAGGTGGAAAATCCAGAATTCTGGCTGAGGCGGGT
>CAYPMQ010000208.1:0-6256 GCA_964411625.1 uncultured Ignavibacteriaceae bacterium | reverse complement strand
CGCCCGAGACACTCCTGCAGGGCAGGCCCGGCACAGAACTAATAACCGAGGCACTCGCTGGTTCAATGAAAAAAAACGGGAAAACGGCTGAAGTTCTCGCCTCTCAGTTATTATCATCCGCCAAAGATCTCAAAGAACATATTTATGTACGTGATCATATCAGAGAAGCAATAAGCAGAATAACCGATAAATTCTCTTATGATAATTCACCCGGAATCAGAGAGCTAAAGAACATAATTCACCTGCACACGGGATTCAGGATAGAGTCAGCAGGGCTTCAGGAGATACTGGCTATCGCTGATAATCTTTTTCCGACTCCTGCAGTGGGGGGTACACCACCCGAAAAAGCCGCTGCAATAATTGAGAGGATAGAAAATTACGAAAGAGGATATTTTACAGGAATTATTGGTTATTTTTGCGTGGATAGAGGATTTGATTTTAAAGTGCCCCTGAGATGCGGCATTCTAAGAGGTGACACCGTTGTACTTTTTGCAGGCTGCGGTGTTGTTGAGGATTCAGATCCCGAATCAGAATTCCATGAAACTGAAACCAAAATGTCCTTTCTAAAGGATTTCCTCGAAAATGCAGATAAATAAAAATTACTTTGTAACCAGTCATATTGCTTATATTCTCCGCAAATACGGAGCCTGCGAAGCGGTGATCTCTCCCGGTTCCAGAAACATCCCTTTGATTTCTGCTCTTGTCAGGAACCCGGGCATAAGATGCCGTTCTGTAATTGATGAAAGATCGAATGCTTTTTTCGGACTGGGGCTCGCAAAAGCAACCGGGGAACCCGTGATAATTACCTGCACATCCGGTACCGCTGTTGCAGAGTTCTTTCCTGCCGTTATTGAAGCTTTCAAAACCTCACAGCCGCTGATTATTCTCACAGCCGACCGCCCTAACTATCTTCGTTCATCAGGTGCGAATCAGACAATCAATCAGGATAATATTTATGGCGGATATGTACTGAGTTTCTATGATGCAGAGGTGTTTTCTGTTGATTTCTCCCTTCCGTCACTTGAAAAATTCTTTTCTGACCTGATTCTTGATATTCATCAGGCACTCACCATGAAATCGGGTCCTGTGCATATCAATATGCAGTTTGAAAAACCCCTTGAACCTGATACAACTGACTTCGAAACGGATTTTGAAGAGAAGAAAATTAAAGATTTCATAGATAATTATATTGATTACCTCAGAGCCGAAGATAAAAAAGCAGTAAAAATAAGATCCTCTGAAGTTGTTGAAACACAATTCTTTTTTGCGGGAATCAGCTATAAAAATTCAGAGGCAGAGCGGGAACTTATAAAATCAATCCTTTCAAAGGATATTGCTCTCTCTGCAGATGTTGGCTCACCGGCAAGAAATACGGGTCATGAAAACGTAGTCGAGTTCACAGAAATAATACTGGACCATCTGCCTGAAGCTGGTGCAGATTTGGGTTCAGTCTGCCAGCTTAACAGTGCCCCTATAAATATTAAAACATTAGCTCTGCTTGAAAGCACTGAAACTCTTCAGCTTATAAATGATAAAGGACAGAACCTTTCCCCGCTAAAGATACCTCATTCAATATCTGATTTTCACAATAACTTTGTTTTCAGAGTGTCAGGAAGCAGTAAACCTTCAGATATTTTTACAGCAGCCGATTCTGAAATCAGAAATGCATTAAAAGATTTTTTCGATGATGATGAGTATTCCTCGGAACTGCACTTTTATCACAAACTGATTTCGGGAATGCCTGATGATGAAAACCTTTTTATAGGGAACAGTCTGACCGTAAGGGATATAAACAAATTCATCTCGTTCAGAAATAAAGTTCGGAATGTCTATCTCAACAGAGGTGTCAGCGGTATCGACGGGTTGATTTCAACTGCTGCAGGTGTGGCAGAAGCATCAAACCGGAACACGACTCTCATTCTCGGAGATATTTCTTTCTATTATGATCTTAACTCACTTTACCTTCTCAGGGAGAGAAATATACCCCTTAAAATCATCATAGTGAATAATCATGGCGGTGAAATCTTTGAATATCTGCCGGTTAAAAATGTGGATGATATCTATAGTAAATATGTAAAGACCAATCCGGATTTTAATTTTAATGCGATGTGTGCAGCATTCGGAATCCGGCATTTTACTTTTGATTCTGATTCAGATCATAATCTGAACAGTAAGACGGTGATAAGCGAAAAAGGACCTGTTGTGTTTGAAATGGTAATTAATAAGGAGAATTCCGCAAGCGTTAGAAAAAGATTAAAAGAACATCTGGCTAAAAGGCTTGATTTTATGAAAAACTGATATTCAGCGGGTTTTATATTCGGTATAAAAAAATACCCGGAACCGCAATCAGCAGTACCGGGTAAATAAGAAACGTTTTTCACTCAGACTTTTACAATAATATTCTTTATGTACATGACCCAGAGAATCCCCAGCCAGAAAAGTACAAACGAAACCGCAAACGCCAGCGATGCATTTATCGGGTCAAGCCAGGAGAGATAAAAGTTGTTGAATATGTAGCCTTTCAATGAAATATCTTTGCCATCAGCGCCGGTTACCTGAATAATCCCCATAAACTTGGCCATTATGCCCGAGAGAACAAAAACGGTAATAGCGTTTACACCATAAACAACAAAAGGCTTTGTCCACCATTTATATCCCTGAATATCAGCAAGCCAGTAACACATTGCAAAGAATATGGTCGCAATTCCTCCGCAGTAAACGACATAGGAACTCGTCCAGAGCGATTTGTTAATCGGGAACCAGATTCCCCAGATCTCACCAATAACAAGTCCGCCAACACCAAAAACGAACATCCAGACCGTTTTGACCACAGGTTCATGATTTGTCCTCATCCAATGCCCGAGGAAAATACCGAGCATTGCAGTGCCAACCGCCGGAATTGTCGAAACGAGTCCTTCAGGATCCCATACCTTTGTTACTCCCCACATGTGACCCTTCAGAATAATGTTATCTATATAAGCTGCAAAGTTTGTCGCAGGCTCAAGATTAGGATACCCGACTCCGGGAACCGGTATCAGAGTCATTATCATCCAGTAAAATATCAGAATACCGCCTGTTATATAAATCTGAGTTTTTACGGAAGTTTTGAGAAAGATTACAGATGCAATGATATACACTATACCGATTCTTTGAAGTACACCCGGAATTCTTACTGTTGTAAAATCGAATTTCGGGATGAGAGCCATAAGAAGACCAAGGCCGAAGATGATCAGGCCTCTTTTAGTGATAGTAAGTATAAGTTTATTAATATCAGTACCTGCTTCCTTCTTTTTGGTAAGAGAAAGAGTAATAGCCACTCCCACAATAAAAAGGAAGAAAGGGAAAATCCAGTCGGTTGGAGTACAGCCGTGCCAGGCTGCGTGTTTGAGCGGCGGGTATATATCTGACCACGTTCCGGGATTGTTCACCAGAAGCATAGCTGCAATGGTAATTCCCCTGAAGACATCAAGTGATAATAACCTGCCCTGTAATTTATTCTGCATACCTCTCCAAATAAAATGTTTTCGCACCTCAAACTTAAGAAATTACCACGTATTTCTGAAGCATGATTCAGAAGATAACCGGATAATCTTTATTCTGCGGGATAATTAACTGCCGATGAATATGGGTAGGATTTATTGAAGGTATGAGGTATGAAAGTATGAGTCATGAGGTATGAGTCATGAGGTATGAGTCATGAGGTATGAGTCATGAGGTATGAAGGTATAAAGGTAAGCCAGTCGGGGGAGACTTCCCCTGACTGTAAGCTGTTACAAGCGGTAACCACCATAGTGGGCAAAGAGAAAAGTTAACAGCAGTGGGCTGTCATGGTAGAAGTGCCGGCTATCTTTCAGGTTTTATTTATATGAGATCTGAAACCTGAATAATTGGTCTCTTGCCGGCCAAACCTGAAAGGACTTAAACTGAAATAAACTGAAACGCTCCCGGTTATCAATCAAATTAAAACCCGGAATGTTCTTCGGGCGGGGTGGTTATCCATCGCTATTTCACGACTTTAAATAAAGAAGACATTCCGGGTTACAGCTCTAATGAATTATTGCCCTTTAACTGCCGGATAGCGTTTCAGCAGTGGGGACGACAAATCAATTAATAAATTATACGCGTAAATCCACCAAAATCCGTTAAATCAGCATTCTATCCGTCTATGCTTACACTGCTAATGCTCCCGGTTATCAATCAAATTAAAACCCGGAATGTTCTTTATTTGGGTTTATATTCTATAGATATTTAACTGCCTTAAATGAGGAAGACATTCCGGGTCACAGCTCAAATGGTTGGAAGAGCCAGCCCGGTAACCAAGGTCAGAGGAAACAGGGAAAAATCAAATCATACAAAAGACCACAACCCTGAACACCCAGTATTTAAAGTAAAAAAAGGAGGTCATGAACTTCACAACCTCCTGAAAGTTATTTACAAGTGGTGCAGCACAGCATTTATGCTGCTCCTGATATCCGCCAAATTAGTGCCAATTGCCGAGGGCGTTTTGATGTCACTGAAGCCGAAGGCGTTTTGTTGCCACTGCTGTCACTTCAAAAGCATCATTTTCTGAACCTTTACAAAACTTCCGGCTCTGATCATGTAAAAATATACACCTGAGGCAAGACCTGACCCGTTAAATGAGACAGTATAACTTCCTGCGGTTTTGACCTCATCAACCAGTGTGCGTATAAGACTGCCCGTAATATCATATATCAGCAGCTCAGTTCTCCCCTCTTCCGGTAATGAAAATGTAATTTTCGTTTCTGGGTTAAAAGGGTTGGGGTAGTTCTGAAGGAGTTCATAAGCAAGTATTTCTGCCGGCTCAGTTTCAACACCAACAGGAAACGGGTTTCCGTTCAGCTTAAAAAATGACCTGATATGATCATAGTTGTTCCGTGCAACGGTTATTGAATTCAGATGATCACTTCCTCTGCCGAATATATAACCGGCCACAACGCTTACCGGCTGCCCCTCGGCGAGTATAAATGCTCCCGATGCTGTATATGTCCTTATATCCGACTGAAAAATCGGTAACCATCCGATATCAGTAACAGGATCACCAGAAAAACGGAAAACGGGATTAATTTCCGAACAACTAACAGGCCCTCGCACGGTACCAAAACTGAAAGTGCAGGGATCAATAAGATTTCCGTTTTTATCCAGACCTTTCATGTAATTTCTGATCTCATATTTCGTATTCGGATCACCGACGGTAGGGTGAGAGCTGTATAATACTGATGAACCTGTAGCCGGGAGGTTTTTTGCGCCCGGCAAAATCTGCAGACCTGTGTGCCGCCCTCTGATATTAAATGCAGTATCAAGGGGTGTATCTGTGCCGGGATCATACTTCCTGTTATTGTTGTTATCAATAAATGTCTCACCGGGGATATAGGCAGTAATGCCTTGTAAAATTCCAAGCATCACGGCGGGGGGGTTAATTCCATACTGCTGATCAGTACCGTCATTATAGGTTATAACAGAGTTCCTTAAAGTGTCAGTGGCGGCAAAATCATCCGTATAATCCCCAAGATCAGGATCGGCAGCAACCGCAAATAACACTGAATCGAATAATGTTCCGGCGGTTCCCCTGTTATTTATTTCGTAACGAATAAAAACAGCATCACGGAGCACGGGATCGGTGGAATTAGGAAAAGCAAAGACCAACTGACCAATTTCTATACCCATAGGGTGAACATCGGTGTATCGCCGCTGTTCCGAAGGGACATTGTCATTAAACACGCACCAGTAATTAACATCTCCCGGCATTTCCGGTGCATCCTCACCCGGTTCCCATTGCCCGTTTCCATTGAGATCAACAGGATTATAGATGCCGTCGCCGTTACCATCATGAAAAGGTGCCCCAAGATTTGCAGCGAACAGCCAATTCTGCCAAGCTGTACCAAATGGTGAATCACTGTTTGTAACTTTATAAATCGCAAGTGACGGGTCATTAGGAAGTCCGCTTACCCTGCCCGGTCTGTAATCCTTAATTCTTGAAGCAGTCATCACGGCATTACTCCACACTTCACCGTTATTCTTACCTGAAATTGAGAAACCCGAACTGAAGATTGCCGATAATGAATCATACCCACCAAAAGGGAGTTCACCCTGAATATTCACATCGCCAATGACTCCCTCATAGTTAAAGGGCAAATAGAGATGTTCGTTTTTAATGAAAGCTTCGCGGATTACGGAATCGAACGGGATAAAATACTCTCCTCCTTCATAATAATAATTCCTTAAATCCGAATCTTTG
>CAYPMQ010000207.1:0-6285 GCA_964411625.1 uncultured Ignavibacteriaceae bacterium | reverse complement strand
CAGCAAAAGGTCTGAACATTCCTGATACAATGAAGTTTGTATTGCTCATCTTTTTAGCTTCATCTTCAATCCAGAAAGGCTGAATCTTCATGCCAACCCAGTTATCGGCAAACTGCTCTTCACTGTTAGCAAAACCCGTCCATGTCTTTCCTTCTGCCAGGAGAGTTCCGTCAGAAAGTTTTGTTTTCAGAAGAACGCAGGTTGCATGACACACTATTCCTAAAACTTTTCCCTCTTCGTAGAATTTGGCAACGAGTGCGTGAAGCTCCGGATTGTCAATAAATGTGTACATTGGTGACTGACCACCGGTGAGGAAAAGAGCATCATATTCTGAAACATTGATTTCTTTGATGCTTTTTGTGTTTTTAATAAGTGCGGAGTGTTTTGCAGATTTCTTAAAGCCAAGACTAACGATATCATGAGCAGAGTAACCGCTCTCATGCTCAGGATCGCTGAATCCATCAGGCTCAAGATCACCGCCCTCCGGTGAATAGATATCAACCTGATAACCGTTTTCTGTGAATTCCCAGTAAGGATGAGTAAGTTCAGCCCACCAGAAACCAATAGGCCATCCTGTTTGTTTTGACACAGAGGGATTGGCAACGACCATCGCAACTTTTTTAGGTTTCTGCGGATTCATGACATTTATATTAGCGCTCATTTCAGCTCCTGTTTTTTTGTTAAAAATTAATGTCGTAAATTTAGTTAGCCATTAAAGCGTATGAAATATGCTTACTTCTTTGTGTCATACACACTTTTTGGTTAGTATTGCGGAATTACGAGGAGGATCTGATGCCTGAATTTATATATGACAATAAACTATATTATAACCCTGTCGAATTTGCACTCGATAGGATTGGCGGGGCCTGGAAAATGCCGATTCTCTGGAGACTCAAGGATAAAACTCTCCGCTACTCTGATCTGAAAAAAGATATCCCGAAAATCACACACAAAATGCTTACTGCTCAACTCAGGGAGCTTGAAAAAGAAGGCTTTGTCATCCGCAGAGTGTACGCTGAGGTTCCGCCGAAAGTTGAATATTCACTGACTGAAAGAGGTCAAAGATCAATAGAAGTTATTAATTATATGCGTGAGTACGGTCTTGCTCTCATGAAGGAGTTCGGGGTCAGTCACTGAAACTGTAAGCATTAAAAATTGTCTGAAATATCAAAGGGGAGGTAAGACCGCCCCTTTTTTAATGAGTAGTTACGGAAGAAGATAAGCTAATCCGAAAATCAGTGATACATTTGAGTATGTATATTCACATTTGCCTGAAGAGGAGCAGTAAGGATAGTAATAGTAATAACTTTCATCTGAGTAGCTGTTTACCCGGTAGTTAAGCTCAATTCTTGCCACGTCATTTTTATTGAGAACCAGTTTTAACCCCGCTCCGGCATTAATAATCTTTACATCCATTGATTTTGTTAACTGCAGAGGTATGTCATTGTTAGCCGTGAAAATCATGGAATTTCTCATACCGTAACCTGCACGGAAGAAGATACCTGTCTTATCTTCGCCGAGGCGCATAGTATATGACAGATTAAGCAGATAAAACTGAACAGGTGAATTATCTTTCTGAAACAGGAAAGCCATCTCCGGTTCAACTGAAAGCCCGTTCGTTATGTAATACCGCGGTGAGAGATAAACTGTAAAGTACTGATGATCTCTGCTTGAACTGCTTCGGCCCGGTGATTTACTGGTGTGTGAATATGAGCCAGGCGAACCTGATAATGATATTTCTTTGCTGCTTTTTGTGAAATAAGCTGATTGGGGGTTGAGGCATTCATGCCGGGGACAATCAACCAATCTCCCCAATCAATCAATCCTCCCAATCAATCCCTCCAATCAACCAATCCCCAATCATTCAATCAATCTGTCACATCCTTTCAGGCGTTTAAGAGTGAATAACAAATATACCCCGGAGTAGCGCAGCCTCCCTTTTAAGGGTGACCGATGGCTGCAAAAACTCCGGAGTGAGCGGGAGTATAAATCAGTTTTCTTGACAAGGGGAGGAAGCCGTGGAATTTGTTATAAATCAAGTTCTCACGGCCGGTACTATCTACCTCACATCAAATTTAAGAAATGCTCTGAAAGCCGTAATAAACAGAAGAAGTATAAATGCCGTGATTATCCCTGAGTTTGTGATGAAAGATAATCCCCACCCGGAACTTTTTACTGTATTCTGATCAAACCGCGGAATTCCGCTTATATCAAGCGCACCTTTGTTTCTGCCGGTTTCAATCTTGAAACCGGTATCGCTGTCAAAAGTAATCCTGACTCCGCCAACTCCGCCGGATTCTTTCTGCTTTTCATCTTTATACTCAATAAAGCTTTTTCTGTATTCCGTCAGGGCATCTTCGAAACGTTCCTTAAGGGCAACATCGGTGCCTGAAATATCCATGACCGCAAGCTGAAATGAAGAGACCGGTGAGAATCGGGAAAGGCTGAGAGCCAGCCGCTCATGAGCCAGCTTTTTATTTCTGTAACCTTCATTCAGGAGTTTGAAATTCTCATCAATTTTCTTTTGCACGTCTTTGCGGAGTTTATCGTCTTCCTCCATCCAGTTCCACATATTTTCTTCGCGGTAAGCCTCCCTTTCGGCGGGAGTCATTGATTCAAGACCTGAATTTCTGGTTCTCCATCGTTCAGTTGATTCTACTGTAAATTTATTCCAGGCATCCTTTTCAAAAACCTCCTGCATCCCCTTTATTTCTTCAATACCGGGAACATCTATTATCTGACCCGCGGCAATTATTCCGCCCCTCGGTATAATGAATGTAAGAATTACCCATGTAACAAGCGCTGTGAGGAATGAAACTGACGGCTGCCTGATCAAGGCTGATAAAGTAATGCCCACTGCAATAAAAAATGTACAGAGCAGAATTGTGAGACCTGTAAGTGCGGAAACCGAAATATAATCAGCGGGAGTGAGCGGCACGCCAAGCGTAACAACAAGAATAACCGCAAGCAGTAACGGTATCAGAAGAGGTACAATTATTGCCAGCCAGACTCCTGAAAATTTTCCCAGCAGAAACGAAGCTCTGGGAACCGGGTTTGAGAAAACAAGTTTGAGTGTGCCTGATGCCGCTTCCCCGTTGATACTGTCATAAGTGAAAACAAGAATAAAAAGACTCAGTACAACAGTCACGATAAACGGAAAATCAAGAAACCGGAACACAGCAAAAAACGGCTCATCGGTATATACACTGTGAATGGGATTTACCGGCTGAAATGATGATATCACCGAATACCTCCCGAGATCATAATTAACCCCGCTTGCAAAAACTGACATCACTTCAGGCTTTCTCATCGTCTTGGATGACATCGATATCCAGTCTCTGCGTTCCAGCATTTCCTGGTCATTGAGCTGCTGCATGGTATTATATGCACTCATCTGTGAGTGATAATTCCTTATGCCGAGGAGCACAGAAAGGATGATGAGGCTGCTGACAATAGCAAAAGTAACGGTGAATTTCCTGCTCTGCACTATGTTTCTGAGTTCATGAAAAGCTATCTCTTTTATCATATAAAATTCCTTTCAGTCTGATTTATTGAGTATTATCTCAGATCATATCTGAGAAATGAGCGCCACGCAGCAGCAAACAGTGCAATGCAGAACGCTGCAAGAAGTCCGGTTCTCCATATTATTCCGGGCAGTATATCACTCAGTGAAGGAGGCTGAAACGTATAAACGGGCATTTCTGCCGGGTTAATAGGCTTCGGTTTCTCTGCATTTTCATCCGACATCATCCTGAATCTGAATGCTCCCGTCATTTTTGACCCGGTTTTGGAGAATATGAAATCGCTGTAAGTCTTTTTGTAATTCAGAACTGATTCCCTGAAATGGTTTTCGAGAGAGAGAGAGGTTCCGGCAAGACTTGCGCTCAAAAGTGAAAGCGAAGTTAACGGTGAAACCGAACCCAGACCAAAGGCGAGGTTTTCACGTTTAATCTGAGCATTCATTCTCTCCTCAAAAAGACGGTCACTCAGTTCCTTGATCTTCTTTTCCCGCTGCTCTCCCAGCTCATCCATGAATTTTCCGAACTCCGTCATTACATCTTGGGGACTTGTGGCTGCGGAAGGTCTGAAGTTATTTATCGCCACCCTGTCTTCTTCCCAAAGCTGATTTGAAAGACGCGCTTTTTTAGAGTTTATCTCCTCGAGCGGTGGCACGGCAACAAAAATTTCTGAGACAGATGCCAGAACTCTCGGCAGAATTATTACGGCTGTGATCCAGATTCCCACTGAAAACAGAAAGGAAGAGGATGAACGTGTGGTCCTGGCAGAAATAAAAATTGCAAGCAGTATAAAAACCGAGATATAGAGCAGACCTGCAAAAATGATCAGAGAAAGTCTGGCAAACTCGTCACCGTTCAGATGTACGCCCAGAAGAGGGAGCAGAAGAATGCCCATCCCCAGGGGAATCAGGAGCGGGGCTGCAAATGCAAGCAATGACCCGATAAGTTTTCCGGTTATAAAGGTACTCCGGGGCAGAGGATTCGCAAAATTGAGCCTCATGGTGCCCTTCTCCTTCTCACCTGTTATCGCATCAAATGCGAAGAGAATTGCAAACAGGGAAAGCACAACCGCAAAAACGAATTCAAGATCAAAAAAGCGGAATACCGCATAAAGGGGGTCTGATCCGAAATAAGAATCGTAGGCAGAAACATCAGTTCCTCCTGTCACCGAAACGGTTCTCCCTATATCATTTGAAACACCGGTAACAAGCGAGGCCAGTGGTGCTGCGGGTAAAAACACTCTGAAATCGGTTATCTGAAGCCAGTCAGTCATTCCCTCAAGCTGTCTGAGATTTTCGCGGACAGCAGCATCGTAACGAAGCTTTGCCGTTTGATAATTTTTTGCTCCGATATAAAATGAGAGAATAATCATTACGGAGCAGATCAGGAAAGTAACTGCAAATTTGGTTGAGGAAACTGCATCTTTCAGTTCTTTTTCTATGATAACTTTTAACATGAAACCTCCGTGATTAAGACCTGATAAATGTTAACTGACATATTCACCTGCCATGTATTCAAGGTAAAGTTTTTCAAGATCCTCTCCTGCAAGGTCAGACGCCGGTCTCTGCATAACAAGGCTGCCCCTGTTCATTATCCCGATGGTGGTTGATATTTCTTTTGCTCTGAAAATATCATGTGTTGACATTAGAATTGCCTTGCCTTCATCTCTGAGAGTCTCAAGGAGCTTTATAAATTCATAGCCTGCTTTGGGATCAAGCCCCGAAGTGGGCTCGTCAAGAATCACTGCAGGGGCGTTTTTAATTATAGCGATTGCGATACCGCATTTCTGGCGCATCCCTTTTGAGTACGTTTTTAACTTTCTGTTGTGTGCTTCCTCCTGAAGGCCAACCCTGTTAAGAACTTCACGGTAATCATCTTTTGTAAGAGAAGTCCTGCCGCAGAGCCTCGCAAAATAATCGAGATTCTGATATGCGGTGAAATTGTTATAGAGCATCACATTTTCAGATACATAGGAGATGTATTTTTTTGCCTCAAGCGGATCTTTATGTGCCGATACCCCGTTAATGAAAGCCTCCCCTTCGGTTGGTTCAATCAGATTGAGAAATAGGTTAATGGTGGTGGTTTTACCTGCACCATTACCACCGAGCATAGTAAAGATTTCACCCTCGTTAACTCTGAATGAAATACCGTTCAGAGCGGTCTGATTATCTTCATATTTTTTTGTAAGGTTAATTGCCTCAAGTATTGTTTTCATTTCCGAATCCTTTATTGGTTAAAAAATTTATTTCTTCGAGAGTTTGATCCCGAACCAGACTATTCCGCCCAGAACACCGGTTATAAGGAGCACCACAAGAAGGGTGCCGAGGAAACTAGTTTCACCTTCAATTTCGATTGTCACAACTTTATCTTCAACCGCAACGGGCTGATTATCAGACATTGAAGTGGTCTTTATTCTGATTTCATACCTTCCCGGCTGAACATCCGCAGGCGGGGTAATCCTGAAGCCGACCCGCTTTTCCCCGCCAGTTTCAATTTTTGCGGTAATAGCGGGAGTCACTTCTTTCAGCCAGTTCAGAGGGGCATCAATTTTAACTTCGGTATTATCAAGTCTCCCGTTGCCTTCATTAACGAGATCTATGTATCCGCTGATCTGTTCTGATTTTTTAGTCTGGAAAAAGAGCTGAGGTGCTTTTATTATAAGCCTGCCTTTACCGCGGGGAATAAGTTCAAGTTTGGCATATCCGGCATTAAATGCTTTGATCTCATCCTCAGTCCACTGCCTTCCGTCTTTTTGTCTGAACTCATC
>CAYPMQ010000206.1:0-6295 GCA_964411625.1 uncultured Ignavibacteriaceae bacterium | reverse complement strand
GCGTTAATAGAATGGAATAAGTATATATATAGAGAAGAACTCAGGGGATTGATTAAACAAAGAAGATGGCCTCTGCCGGAATTTCAGTTGCTGAATGAAATCCGCGACTGCACAGACTTTTGCGGCGGTTTTGTGTTCAATGATTTTTGGAAGCAATCTTCTCAAAGAGACTAAGGGCTCTTCCTACGGCCTGGTCCATGTTGTAATAAGTATAATCTGCGAGACGGCCTGCAAAAATCACGTTCTTAAGATTCTCCGTCATTTTCTGATATTTTGAATAAATAAGATCATTTTCTCTGGCAGGAATCGGATAATAAGGATCATTCACACCATGTATATGTTTTGCGGGATATTCGTAGGTGATTGTTGTGCCTTCAGCTTTCTGGAGTGTTAACTGCTTAAATTCTAAAATCCTTGTATATTCTCTTTTATCAGGAAAGTTTATCACGCCAAGGCTCTGAAAGCGTGGTTTTTCATGGTATTGATTCTCAAAACGAAGACTGCGGTAGGGGAGCTTGCCGTGAATGAAGTCAAAATACTCATCAATGGCACCGGTGAATATCAGTTTGTTAAATCTTACTGTTGTTTCTGCCTCTTTAAAGGACATTCCCGTTGCTACATCAATTTTATCTCTGCTGAGCAACCGTTCAAATAACTTTGTGTACCCCTCAGCAGGCAGACCCTGGAACCTATCCCTGAAGTAGTTTCTTCCTCTTGTTGTATAAACGGGGAGTCTTGAGGTGACAGATTTCTTGAGCTCAAGAGGGGATAATTCCCATTGTTTGAGGGTGTAATTGAAGTAAATTTTTTCGTAAATGAATTCGCCTGCTTTTCTCAGAACAGAGTCATCTGATTCAAGCAGATCTAGAACGGCTACTTTTCCTTCTCTTCCGTATCTGTTCAGAAGGGCATTATTAATGGTCTCAGCCTCATTCTTTTCAAACAATACCTCAACAGAATCAAGATTCACAGGAAGCGGAACCAGTCTGCCGTCAACAAGGGCATCCACCTGATGGATATATCCGTTCCAGGCAGTAAAGCCGCTGATGTATTCCCAGATCTTCTGAGAATTGGTATGAAATATGTGGGCACCGTACTTATGCACAAGAATACCGTTGCTGTCATAATAATCATATGCGTTACCCCCGATGTGTTCACGCTGATCAATAACCATAACACTGCAGCCAAGCTGCGAGGCAAGACGTTCGGCAAGAACAGCACCGGTAAAACCACAACCTGTTATCAGATAATCATACATACTGAGACATCACCTTTCTGACCGCCAGAAAAGCAAAGAGCGATACATAAATTTCAGTTATGAGCCATACCGCAGCAACACCCGCTGCCCCGTACTCCGGGATAATCAGAATATTCAGCGGAAGGGAAATAACAGCCGCACTTATCGTCATGAAAAGAAAGATTTTATCCTTTTTAAGATTGAGAAGAATCTGAACGCCAAAGATGTTGCTGAAAGATACTATCAGCGGAATAAATGCCATTATTCTGAGAATACCAGCCGCGCCACTGAATTCAGTGCCAAAAACAAAGCCGATAATCAGGTCGGCAAAAACGAACATGAGCAGACCCGCAGCACCCATAAGAGGTGTGAAATATTTCATTCCCTTTATTGCCCTGTCATAACCTTCTTTTACTGATTTGCTGAATTCATAGGCAGTATTGGGGTAAAATGACTGGGTAAAAGGCATAAAAAGGAGATTCTGAGAAATACCGACAATTTTTGCTGCTGCAGCGAAGATCCCAACAGAGTATATATTACCGAAAACACCCAGCAGTACTGTGTTTAGGGTCGTGTAAAGGCTGATAACGAGAGTTGAAAAAAATACCGGAAAACCCTTTTTTATCTCCGTAAACACCTCAGATAGTTTTACCGGAGAGAATTTTATCCTGAGTTTCCTGACCGCATAAAAATGGGTGGAGAGTCCGGCAAAAATCTGACCTGCGGAGATAAGAACAGGATAATACCAGAAATCCTCCTGTTGCTTTATAAGAAAAAACATTAATACTACCGGGAAAAATCTTGCAACGAACATAAATGCCGAAAGTGCAGAAAGAATTTCAAAACCCTGGTAGAGCCATGAGCTTAGGAAAAGCTGACCAAGGCACATAAAGAAGGTGAAGAAAAGGACCGACCTCATTTCTTCTTTAACAATAAAGGAAAAATTAAGAATCAGAAAAATTAAAGATGATAGAATAAACAGAGCAGATTTTGCCGTTAAAACGGTGCTGAATATCCTGTTTACTTCCTTCCTGTTATTTCTTGAGGCAGATATTTCCCTTGTTGCGGTATAATCAAATCCGTAGTTTATTATCAGAATAAAATACATTATCACCGAGTGCGCAAAACTGATTATCCCGAACTTTTCAGGGCCTGTAATCCTTGTAACATAAGGGATCACGAGCAGAGGCAGGAGATAGTTAAGACCCTGCACCATACTCAGGGCCGAGTAATTTTTCAAAAGGACCGAAGATTTTATTTTCTGTATAATGTTCAAATGACCGCTTAATAAATCTTAATTATCCGGATTAAAAATAATCAAAAAGAAATGCTCTTAAGAAAACGATTTTCAAAAACTTCAGGGAATCTGATTATCTGCTTATTCTGAATCTGATTTTCTGAATCCGGTAATGGTAAAATTTAACCGGGAACTAAAATGGGGAAAGAAATTGCTCATGATTCTGAAGTTAATTTTGCAACCCGATTAATAACTACATTCTGCTGATGAAGAGTTAAATATTCAGTGCCATGCGGATAATTTTATGACCGGTTATCATTTCTCTCAAAATCATCACATTAGTATGTTTAATTTCAATAAGTAAAATAATTACTTTTGGCGGAGAAAAGTTTTGAATTCCAATATATTTTTTAAGCTTAAGATTCTGATAATTATGAGGGAAAGCATTTTTTCATTAACGGCGCTTCTTTTATTAACCGGTTCTGCTGCGGCACAGCCTTTTATAATAAAAGGAGCGGTTACAGATAAGAACTCAGGTGCCCCGCTACCATTTGCAAATGTACGTACTGCAGATGGTGTTCACGGAGCAGCAGCAAACAAAGAAGGGGTTTTTGAGCTTAAGATTGAGGCAGGGTATCATGCAATTATAGCCTCCTATGTAGGTTATGTCTCAGACACCATTTTTGTTCAGGTAAAATCAGAAACAGAAAGCCTGACTTTCAGACTTAATGAATCATCTGTAACGCTGCCTGAAATTACTGTGGTGCCGGGTGAAAATCCTGCAATGCCGATTATCAGAAAGGCAATAGAAAGGAAAAGAAAGCGGGAAGAAATTTTATCCTCATATAACTATAATGCTTATACAAAACTTGTTTTATACACACCCGGTTCGGCTGAACTAAATGCTTCCGGAAGCAGAGGTTCCATATCAATAGGTGGGGGCAGTGACAGTCTGGAGATAACCGGAATTTTCGAAAATCACAGTATCGGTTATTTTGAAAAACCCGATCAGTCAAAGGATATTATTCTGGCCAGGAAACAATCTGCTAATTTCCCGGCATTTGCAAATGTGATCACTGGAGGCAGATTCATCCAGAATTTCAATGACGAACGTGTCAATATTCTTAACATCGTGCTAAGAGGGCCGCTTGCCGATGACGCCCCGGGATACTACTATTATTACATTGATGACACCCTTTCAATCGATAACAAGAACGTTTATAAAATTAAAATTCTTCCCGATAAGAGTTACGAACCCGGTTTCACGGGAAGCATATTCATAGTTGAGGGCAGTTATGATCTTGTAAAAGTTGATCTCGGTATTAATAAAGTAGGAACTCTGGGATCTTTTTTTGATTCACTGAAGATTTTTCAGCAGTATTTTGCTTTCGGTCAGGATAATATATACATGCCCGTTGATTATAACTTCAGCGGCAGGATTAACCTGATCGGTCTCCTCAGAGCCGGGTTTGAACTTTCTACTCTCCTTTCCTCATACAAAATCAACCAGCCGGTTGATGAATCAGTTTTTGATAAAGCAGTGATAAAAGTTCTTCCCGATGCAGATGAAAAAACTTCATCATACTGGCAGGAAATTCAGGGTATTCCCAACACTGATGAAGAGCAGAAAGCTTATAGTAAAATAGACAGTATTCAGAATGCGCCAAAATCATTTTGGGATAGTTTTTCCATTCTCTCAGACAGGTTTTCAATGACGGATAATATTTACGTATCCGGCCCGATTGGTTTATATTACTTCAACAGGGTTGAAGGTCATTCACTCAATTTTGATATAACTGTATCAAATCTCGGTAAAAACAGATTGTTTTTTGATCTCAGGCAGAAATACGGACTCAATGATAAAGAGTATAAATTTAACTTCACAAGCAGGCTTCTGCTGGGTGATTACAGATCTCACGGACTGACCCTTAGTGTTTTCAGGGATGTAATGCTCACCTTCAGATCTGAAGAAGATTACAATAAGCTGTTTACGACACTGAACTCACTTTTTTCCAAGTATGATGTAAGCGAATATTACTATTCGGAGGGTGTCAGTTTAAATTATATCGGGGATGTTTTCTCCACACTTTCTCTCAGAGGAGGATTTATAATTCATAAGGATCGGTCAGCAGTAAACACCACCGGGTTTGCATTTTTTGGCAATGAACGAACTTACCGGTATAACAGGCCGGTATATGAGGCTGACTTCAAAATTTTAAGCGGCGGTTTTAGATTTGATACAAGAAATTACATTGAGGATGGATATTTCAGGAGAAGAATTTCCCGCGGAAAGTCTTATCTGATATTTGATGCAACGGTAAACTGGTCATCAACTGATCTACTGAAAAGCTCACTTGATTTTACAGTCTATGATCTGGAAATGAGGGGTTTTCTCGGGACTTTTGAAAACACGGGACTTAATTACAGGATAAAAGGAATCTATACTGACGGGTCACTGCCTTTTCAGATGCTTTATTCATTGCCCTCAAATGCCGAGCTCACATCAAGGGCATTTTCCTTCAGAATTATCAGACCCAATGAGTATGTATCGGATCGGTATTTTGCTGCATTCCTTGAACATGCAATTGGTAATTTCCCTTTCAGACTTATAGGGATGCCTCAGGTCAGTCTTAATTTTAATCTGTTTACTAATTTCGGAATCTCCAAAAATTCAGACAGAGCGGAAGTGCTTCTTAAAAGTAGTGCGAAAACTCTTCCCGGAATGTATATTGAAGCGGGATTTGGCGTTTCATACGGACTGCTGCCTGTAACACTTGATTTTGCTTTTAACCTGAATAACCAAAATTTACCTAAATTTGCATTAGGTATTAATTCATTCATTTTCTTTTAGAGAGATGTAAATGCAAAACCCGATTGTTTTTTGCGGAAGAGAATCTTATCCTGCCGGTAAAATATTATGTGTCGGCAGAAACTATGCTGAACATGCCAGGGAACTGGGCAACGAAGTGCCGGAGTTTCCTCTTGTCTTTATGAAACCTGCTTCAAATTTAGGATTCAGCGGTGCCCATATTAATAAACCCGCAGATATGGGCAGACTTCATTATGAAACAGAACTTGTGCTGCTCCTTACAAAAGAGATCCGTAATGCAAACGAAGATGAATGCAGGGCTGCAATAGGCGGTTATTCCGTGGGTCTTGATATGACTCTTCGTGACTACCAGGAAGAACTAAAGAAAAAGGGTTATCCTTGGACTCTTGCGAAATGCTTTGACGATGCCGCTGTGGTAACAGATTTTATACCTGTCTCTGAGCATCAGTTAACGATGAATGAGGAAATCAGACTGAAGGTTAACGGTGAGCTGAAACAAAATGCTCCCCTCAATCTTATGATATTTGGACCCGTTGAAATTGTAAAATTTCTTTCCCATAAGATGACCTTGTATCCCGGTGATCTCATTTTTACAGGTACTCCTGCAGGAGTGGGAGCAACAGATGTTGGAGATATACTTGAGGCGGAAATAACGGGGATTAATTCCCTGGCTGCAACTATAGTCTGATAAAAATCTTAGTGGTGCTTAATTCATCATTTTAAGCGCCGCTTTGATCAGATTTTCAAGGGTTATATCAGGCATTGTTTTATGGATAGTACTAACGGTGTCTGCAGCGGTTTTTAGGTTATACCCCAGTGCCTGCAGAGCAAGGATGGCTTCACTGCGGATATTCCCGCTTGCAACCTGACCTGTATCCATTGAAGTAAAATCAACCTTGCTTCTCAACTCAAGAATAAGCCTTTCAGCAGTTTTTTTACCTATTCCCGGAGTGGCGGCTATTCTTTTAACGTCACCTGAACCAATTGCAAT
>CAYPMQ010000205.1:0-6336 GCA_964411625.1 uncultured Ignavibacteriaceae bacterium | reverse complement strand
GTTTCCGATTTCAGAAATTGAGCCCCACAGCTCGGCAACGGCATAATTGGTGCCGTTAACATTGTTAAGCCAATCGGCCATGAATGCAGGATCAATCGGTTTTACGGCATCAAGTCTGAATCCGTCAAATCCGAGAACGTTTCTGAGGTACTGACCCCATGCTTTTAGACTGTCACGGATAGCAGGTTTATTATGATCAAGCCACTCACCAAATCTGAAGAGGGGATCGGTTCCTGTGAAAAGGGGATCCACCCAGCAGTTAACAGAATTCGGATAGAAGGAACCAGCATCTTTTCTGAATCTGCCTGACCCATTGGGGTACTGAAATGAAAGATATGCAGAATCGGGGACGATATAATTACCATTATGAAAGGGACGGCACTGATATGGAACTTTGTCTTCTCCGCCCATCATATGTCGCAGCACAGCATCGGCATAAACCTTGATCCCTACATCATGGAAAGTATTTATAGCGTTAAGCAGCTCCTGACGTGAGCCGAATCTGGTTTCGCGGCTGCCCTTCTGGTTGAATTCACCGAAGTCATAATGATCATAAGGATCATAACCCATCGACATTCCGCCTCCCGCACCTTTAACTGAGTTTGGAAGCCACACCGCTGAGAACCCCGCTGAAGCAAGCCTTGGTGCAAGTGCAGCAAGTGAATCCCACCAGATTCCCCCGGGAGGGGAGTTCCAATAGAAGGCCTGCATATAAACGTCAGATTTGGGGTTGCTCTGAAGCTCCGTGAAACTCTGGGGCTTCACAGATGTAATAAGAGATGAAAAGAATATCAGTGCAAAAAACAATTGCCTGTGCATACGTTGACCCGGGATAAGTTTATATAATTATATAACATAGCTTAACTTTAATTTAATTAAAAAAGTTTTAAATTAATCGGGAAAATACAGGATTGGCGTTTTTTATTTGTACGAAACCTGAATGGATATTTCCGTTTATTTTTGCTCCGGCAAGGATTAAGCCACAGTTCATTGATTGAGAAATTAATTTTGCAAGTAAAAAATCCGGATTATGACCTGAACCACAAATTGAACTTCTGTAGTAAAAAAATTACAAAAGTATTGGAGAAAACATACGGGCTTGCTATATTGGAGCTTGTCTTTAGGAAATTATTTGACGCTGGCGTAGCTCAGCTGGTAGAGCAGCTGACTTGTAATCAGCAGGTCACCAGTTCAAATCTGGTCGCCAGCTCAACTTTTTCCTGATAATCTGAAATGCTGATAGGATAATGTTGAACTGAAATTGTGTCAACAGTTCCCCGAAAGATCAGGATCACATTAGTTCTAGTTTTGTGATTCTGTGAGACAGATTTAATTTTTATAGGTTCTGCTTTATCAGCAGACCGTATAAATTAAAATTCTCAAAATATCCCGAATTATCAGCATATTTCACAGGACGTTAGGTTAGTTATTTTCGCAAGTTGGGAGATTGTCTCTTCTTGCTATACAAAATCGCTGTAAAGTAATTTGTTTGCTTCTGCAATATATTACATTACGACAAAGTAGTTTTTGCGAGAGGTTAGTTATTAACTTAAAACTGCTTTAAAGTGTACACAGCTAAGAGGAAATCTGACTTGTTTAATTCTTTGATTATAAAAAGTCCGTTGCTCCAGGGGATTCTTTCAATGGATTTTTTTTGTTTATGTTCCCCTTTCTTAAACCCGCAAAAATTTATTAATATTATTTTTACGGGAGGGGTGTATCAATTTTTAATCACTCTATTGTCTGTATCACAATAAGTTAATCCCGGTAGTTGAATGTGAGGGCATTCAAATTAACATTTAATTAACCGTATTAATTTTGTCCCTTAACTGAAAAAAATCTTAATTGTGTTCCTGAATTTTTAATGCTCCGGCCGCGCCGGTATACATCACGTTGCTGACCCCTAAATTTCATAAAATGGGAGTGAGGTGGCGAAGCCGTGCCAAATACGTTCTTAGTGCGTTGTTCTTCGTGCCGGAGTTAATTAGACGATTGCAGACAACAAAGCACTACGAACCAAGAACATACGAATCTGAATGATTAGAATGTGCTTTGAATGAGAAGTTTGGTATGTAAGTATGGTTGTATGTTAGCATGGGGAGCAAGACATAATAATCAGAACGATTCCTGTAAAGTTAACTTTAGTTCGCTTAAACTTTGAACGAAGCACTAAGAACGAAGTTTGAACAAAGAAAAATTAATATCAGAATTTACTCAATACCTGGCTGATTGCCCCGATGTAACCTTTGCATTCCTATTCGGTTCATTTGGGACAGATTCGTTTAATGAGCATCTTAGCGATATTGATCTTGGTGTGTATTTTAATTCTGATACGGATTTACTGAGAATGGGGAAGATCATCTTTGATATGAGCCGGTTCACTGATCTGAGAATCGATTTTGTAAGGCTCAACGATCTGTATAAAAAGGATGCAAATTTTGCGTACGAGGCAATTAAATATGCCAGAATAATTGTTAATAAAGACGAAGAGCAGTTCATTAGTTTTAAGAAAAACACTCTTCTCTGGTATTTTGATACAGAGTGGCTCAGGAATCTGAATCGTGAAGCTCTTAACCGCAGAATTGATTCAGGTCAGTTCGGGATGATTAAGCATGGTTGAACGACTCACCAGGCTCGAGAAAAACATAGCGGAATTAACAAAGTTCCGGAATGAAAACTTACTTGAAGATGTGATTTCAGATCTTCAGAAACAGTGGATTCTGAGATATGGCTTGTTTGAATCCATACAAATTATAATTGACCTCTCCTGCCATATCGTTTCAAAATATAATGTCGGAAGTCCTCAGAATTATGCCGACTGTGTTAATGTGCTGCTCAAAGAAAAATATATTTCCAATCAGCTGGCGGCAAAATTAACTTCAATGATTGGTCTCAGAAACCTGCTTGTACATGAATACGGTCTGATTGATATCAAACAGCTTTACAATTACCTGGAATCATTAACGGACTTTCAGGATTTTGCTCGGGTTGCGAAAAAGTTGCTTTAAATAACTTTATTTTGCGTGAACTTTGAACCTTTTTTCCCGAATGATTAGAATGTGCTTTGAATGAGAAGTTTGGTATGAAAGTATGAATGTATGTGTGTATGGGCAGCAGAACATAATTTGCTTTGAATGAACCCTGTAAAGTAAACTTCAGTTTGCTTTAACATCTAATCATAAATTTTCAACCAGGCACAAAGAACCAAGCACCACGAACAAAGAACAAATTAAAAATGCGCTTAAGCGAAAATCAGATCAGAATAATCAAAGAATGTGTTTCTGAGATATTCGGAAATAAAAGCAAAGTAATGTTGTTCGGTTCAAGAGTTGATGACAACAAAAAAGGGGGCGATATTGATCTTTACATCGAAACTGATGTTCAGAAAGATGTGGTCGCAAAAAAAATCGATCTTCTTGTAAAACTCAAAGATCAGCTTGGTGATCAGAAAATCGATATTGTCATCAATAATTTCAAATACAATCTACCGATATACTGCGTGGCAAAGAGTGAAGGCATTTTGCTTTGAATAAAAACGAAATGCTCCTTGAGAATGCTGTTAAGGAATGTGAGAGGCATATTCTGAGATTAAATTACTCCTACAGCAAATTATCTCATCTCCTCCCACTTTCTGCAGAAAACGTCCGGAATTTTACTGATGAAGAAACTACCCTGATAGATCAGTATGTCTACAGGTTTTCTAAACTGCATGACACAATTGGTAATAAGCTGTTCAAGGCTGTATTACTTAATCTTGATGAGGAAGTTTATAATAAATCGGTGATTGATATATTCAACCGGCTTGAACAGCTGGGATATGTGATTGATTATGAAACTTGGAAGCAACTCAGGGAAATCAGAAACGAAATTGCGCACAATTACGAAGATTATCCTGAAGACTTAGCCAACTCACTGAATTTGATCCTTACTTACAAAGATACCCTGATCTCTTATTTCACCGGTATTTCAGACAAACTTTGAAATGAATAGTGTCACAATTTTATAAATTAGAATTTCTCATGAATGGGGTTGGTAAAGTAAACTTTAGTTTTCTCCAACCTCGAACATTGAACATTGAAAAACATGACCTTACAAGAAAAACTACAAAACAAAACAATTAAAATCGGCGTAATAGGCTTGGGATACGTTGGCCTGCCGCTGGCGGTTGAATTCGGTAAAAAATACCACGTTACCGGATTTGATATTAACACCAAAAGAGTGGAAGAACTTAAATCAGGGGTTGACCGCACTCTCGAAGTTGAACCTTCAGACCTGAAGGATGCAAAATATCTTCACTATTCCTACGATAAGGAAGAACTCAGAGATATTGACGTATTTATTGTAACCGTACCCACTCCCGTTGATGATTATAATATTCCCGATCTCACTCCGCTCATTAAAGCAAGTCAGACAGTTGGCGAGGTGATTAAACAGGGGGCAGTTGTGGTTTATGAATCTACTGTTTATCCCGGATGTACCGAAGAAGACTGTATTCCGGTTGTAGAGAAAAACAGCGGAATGAAGTACAATGCCGATTTTTATGCGGGTTACAGCCCCGAGAGAATCAATCCCGGCGATAAAGAACACCGCGTAAGCACAATTAAAAAAGTTGTATCCGGAAGCACTCCTGAAATCGGAACATTTCTGAATGAGCTTTATAAGAGTGTCATCAAGGCGGGAACTCACCTTGCTTCCACAATAAAAGTTGCAGAGGCAGCAAAAGTTATTGAAAACACTCAGCGTGATATAAATATTGCCTTCGTGAATGAACTATCGATGCTGTTCAATAAGATGGGCATAGATACTGTTGAGGTGCTTGAGGCGGCAGGAACAAAATGGAATTTCCTTCCTTTCCGCCCCGGTCTTGTCGGAGGACACTGCATAGGCGTGGATCCTTATTACCTGACTCACAAAGCGACAAACATCGGGTACCATCCCGAAATTATCCTTGCCGGAAGACGTATAAACGACGGCATGGGTGCATTTGTGGCATCGCAGTTTGTGAAACTCCTCATTAAGAAGGGGAAAAAGGTTCAGGATGCAAAGGTCCTGGTTCTGGGTATTACATTCAAGGAAAACTGTCCCGATATCAGAAACTCAAAGGTTATCACTATTATCCGCGAGCTTATGGAATTTGGCTGCAATGTTAATATTTGTGATCCCCTCGCAGATCCCGATGAAGTAAGACATGAGTACGGTGTTGAACTCACCACATGCAATTCAATTAAAGAAACTGACTATGATGGTGTTATACTTGCCGTATCGCATAATGAATTTAAGAAGCTCGATGTTAAGGGCCTGAAAGATAAGGGTCTTGTGGTTTATGACGTTAAAGCGTTCTTTGATAAAAATGTGGTGGATGAGAGACTTTGAAGCTGAATGAATTGATTGGGTGATTGAAAAGATTGGGTGATTGAAAAGATTGGATGATTGAAAAAGATTGGGTGATTGAAGGATTGATAAGATTGATTGATTGGGCGGCATAAATGGGGTTTAATGATGATACTGAAAGAATTCTCGAAAGAAATAAAAATATTAACAGGGGATACAGAAAACTTGAGGTCTGGAGGAAATCAGTATCATTTTATGTCTTTGTTAAAGATAAAATAAGACCATTAAATTCTGTTCCCTATAAAATTAAATCCCAGATAGAAGATTCTGCGTTTTCAGTTTCTTCAAATCTCGCAGAGGGTTACAGTCGGAGAGGATTAAGAGAGAGTATCCAGTTTAATAATATAGCTCTTGCATCACTTGCAGAAAATTACTCTCAGATATTCAGTCTTCTTCAGTCCTCAGATATTGATTCGGAATGGTTTAACAATTACGATAATCTTCACTATGATCTTGAAAATCAGATGATCAGGTTTAATAAGTCACAAATTGATATGCTTAAAACTAAATCTGACTGGAGAGACGATTATAATGTCAGGGAAGAGCAGGAAATTTATAAAAAGATTGAATGAATGAAAGATTGAAGAATTTACAAAAAAGATTGGAAGATTGAAAAATTGAAGGATTGAACCAATCAACCAATCAAATTACCAATCATTCAATCAATTTTTTAAATCATTCAATCAATTTTTATTTTCAATCATTCAATCAATCAATCCATTTACTAATCAACTCACAATTAAGTCAAAATTTATCCGTTTGCTTCAATCATTCAATCCAAAATTTTTTCAATCTCAGCCGAAGGCTGACAATCAGGCAAAATTAAAAGAAAAATATTTCAATGCGCATTTTAGTAACCGGCGGTGCCGGATTCATTGGCAGTAATCTTGTAGATCATTTCCTTGAACTGGGACATTAAGTGGTGTGCCTTGATGACCTGAGTAC
>CAYPMQ010000204.1:0-6421 GCA_964411625.1 uncultured Ignavibacteriaceae bacterium | reverse complement strand
CCGGGGCATCAGTTTTCACCGGAACTCTCCCGGTAAAAACACTTTCTCCGGGCAGATATTCCCTTTTCGGAGCTGTGTCTTATCCCTTTACCCCGTTGCTTTCCGGGATTGTTTCCGGTATGTCCACTCCCTGTGATCTCTCAGGATATACAGGGCTGAACATTGACTACTCATTCACAGATAGCCTCTGCCTCACGTTTATTTCTCAGATGTTTTAAGGAGAAACCGGAACTGAATTCGGTAACTACGGCAGCCTGTATTTTCTGAGGCTGCGCCAGAGCTTCTGAAAAAATTTCCGATTTGTGATAAAAGCCGGATAAAGGAGTTTCTGATTCCGGCATTTGCAATTTTATTCTTTAAACGTCTGCCTTTATAGTTAAACTCACAAAAGTGACGCAGCTTCTTTTCCGGATAATCCGATAGACAACTGCCGGCTTGTTCAGAGTTTAAACTCTTTTGAGGTTCCCACTTTACCCGTCTTATAATCATATTCTGATCCCATATAGCTATGGGGTATTGAGTACATTAATAGCAGAACTATAAATGCCGCTATTCCGAGTTTAAAGCGGGGCGTTTTCAGACTGAGCAGCCAGGTAGCGAGCCACAAAATAAAGGCAAGCGCCAGTTTGTTATCCGTAAGATCCCAGCCGAACGGCACGCCGGTCCAGTACTCTCCGAAAGCAAATTTCTGCACGACGGGGCCCAGAATAAGCCCTCCGATAAAAAGTACGATTGTTGTGTAAAGCGCAAAGCGTGTAAAAGAGGGATGTCTGATGAAACCGTAAAAACCGGTGATATTTGAGAGAAACATTCCTGCAAACATAAAGATTACATGAATAATGACCAGCCAGTCGGGTACTTCACCTTTAAACCTGATAACCACCATTTCATGACCTGTAATCTGAAAGGGTTCCTGCCCTTCCTTTT
This sequence comes from uncultured Ignavibacteriaceae bacterium, assembly GCA_964411625.1. Classification (GTDB taxonomy): domain Bacteria; phylum Bacteroidota; class Ignavibacteria; order Ignavibacteriales; family Ignavibacteriaceae; genus JABWCA01. Next base: position 5,494 of record CAYPMQ010000204.1, on the reverse strand, counting down.
CGAAGATGACAGCATATTCAAGTTTTCCGGATGCTGGCTGAGCCGGCAGCTCTGCAAAAAGTGAATCGCCCTTTCTTAAAAAAGGAATCTCTGTCACATTTTCATTTACATTGTATCTTCTGTAAATCAGTTTGGCATTAACAGATGAATCTTTTACAGCAAGTATTACAGGACAGTTTGTTTCTTCATGTGAACGGGGAAGTTTATACGAGTACTCATTACCTGCAAATTTAAATTCTGTTTTTACTGCGTAGGTGGGTCCCGTTACTCTTTGGTAATAACCTGTAATCAGAGTGAGCACAAGAGCAAGAACCCATAATAAAAATATTTTTCCTCTTTTAACTTTCACTTCGTTTTCGGTCATATTTTTAATTCCAGGCTCTTTTAACTTTAGTTCTGGTGATATCTGTGTAAATCGTTTCTTTACGGACAATATCCATTGAAACCGACTTGTATAACACTTCATTTTCAGGTACAGGAATATCCTCTGAAATTTCTTCATCCGGAATATCTTCTTCCTGATCAGAATCTTCAATAACAATCCCGACCCGAGAATCAGCAATTATTCCGTCCTCATAGCGGGCTTCGGTTTTTTTTCTGTGAGACTTTTCAAAGAAGATATATGTGATGCTGAGAAACATCATTGCTCCCAGGAATACGGAGCTATATAAAACATACTGCAGAATTTCCGCTCTTTCCAATTTCACCTCAATAAATCATTCACGAAAATAACATTTAATAAAAATACTTTATTATAGTAATTATTATTTTTATAAAAGTGACACTGTATTGCGGCTTTTGCATCTTCCGTTTTATTTCCTCCTCTGATCAGCATAAGAAGAATAATTTGTCTTATTATATACAAATATAACTAAAAACCAATTTAGTTTTCCGCCTGATTTAAACTCTGATCCGGCGCCCTGCCAAGGGGCACGCGGATCAGGCAATGTAAATGATTACTTGATTTTGAGTTCCGGCAGTCTGCCCGGTGTAACGGGTCCGCCGAGTTTTTCGAGTTCAGCCTCAAGAAGCCCTATTTCCTTTTCGGCTATCTCCTTGATTCTGTTATACAGAGGCGGGAATTCGTCAGCCAGAATATCATACGCTCTCAGTTCATTTTTCGTAAGATTTGATGTTGATTTCCAGTGAGTATAGAGCATAATTCCCACTCTTTCCATAACAGTGACCTGCGAAGGCGGATTTTCTTCGTTACTGGGGAATGCAGATCTTCTGTCAAACTTCATCATTATATCATCAAGTTCGTGATAAAGAGCAGTTGCCTTTGCGAGCAGGTCGTAAGAGGCGCCTGGGGTATTATTCACGGCCTGTCTTATGCTGTTTGTTTTTGTTATAAGTTCATTCAGATAACTCCTCGTACCCCTGATAACTCTAACCATTGATGCTGCTTTTTTCTGGAATTCAACCAGCGCGGCACGGTTATCGGCAGGAAGAGTGGTATTTCTCAATGCAACCGCATTAAATGTTACGGGGCCGGCAAGCTGCTTAATACCATCGCGTGTTATCATGGCCAGAGATACCGAGTATCTGCCGGGCATTACGAGGTTGCTTGTATTAATTTTTGCCGTTGCATCAAATTTATCGGATTTTAAGGTCATCAGATCGGGGTACCTTAAATCCCATGTCATCCTGTTAATGCCTTTTGCTGCCGGTTTGTTTATACGGGCAATTTCATTTCCTGATTCATCCGATATTGTGAAGACAAGATATGGTGGTGTTTCACGTTCTTCGGCAATTCTCATTGAGTCAGTAAGCTGTGGAATAGGCTTGGATTCCTTGAAGAGTTCTTTTTCTTTCTCTTTCCTGATTGCTTTGAGAGTTTTCGGAACTTCTTTCAGGTACCATGTAAGAGATGCACCAAACTCGGGATTTGGGGCTTTATAGTAATTATCTCCAACTCCGTAACGTTCCCATGACTGCATATACATCAGGGCATCGCGGGGAATGAACAGGTGAGCATCCTTTTCGAGCAGTTCTTTTGTAACTGTTCTGAGAGGGGTGTAGTCATCCATTATATAAAAGCTTCTTCCAAAGGTTGCAATAACGAGATCTCCTTCACGCTCCTGTATTGCAATGTCTCTCACAGGTATATCGGGGAGGCCGCTGCCGAGCTTAAGCCATTTTTCACCGCCGTCAATGGTAAAGAAAATGCTGAACTCCGTGCCGGCAAAGAGCAGTTTCGGATTTACGGGGTCTTCGGCAATCGTCCATACAGCACCATTCTGAGGAAGATTTGCTGAAATCGATTTCCAGGTTTTGCCTTTATCGGTGCTTTTAATGATGTATGGTTTGAAGTCATCACGTTGATGATTATTAAAAGCGGCGTAAACAACATTTTCATCAAAGCGGGAAGGAAGAATATCGCTCACATAAGTGTATTCCGGTATTCCATCAAAAGCCTGATAGCTTGTCCATGTTTTTCCGTCTTCTGTTACCGAGATAACTCCGTCATCAGTGCCTGCATAAATGAGATTTTCTTTTTTTGGCGACTCTGCAAGAGACACTATAGTACCGAACTGTGATGTTGATTTATCTTTAGCGACTGCATCAGAGCTCCAGTACTTACCCATCACGGGGAAGTTGTTCCTGTCGGTTTTTGTTGTCAGATCTTCACTGATGCGTTCCCAGCTTTCACCGCGGTCTTCACTTCTGAACACAAAGTTTGCCGCAACATATATTCTGGTGTTTTTATGAGGACTGATCAAGAGAGGTGTATCCCAGTTCCATTTATAGGTTTTTTCACCTTTAAGAGGTTCGGGTCTGATATCAATAGCTTCGCCGCTTTTTTTATCATAGCGAACCATTCCGCCATACTGCGATTCAGCATAAACTATATCGGGATTCTGAGGATCAACCGCAGTCCAGAATCCGTCACCACCGTTGGTCATAAACCAGTCAGAGTTCACAATTCCATCGCTGCTGATTGTTCTTGAGGGTCCGCCTAAGCTGTTGTTATCCTGAGTACCCCCGTAAACATAATAAAAAGGATAGCTGTTATCGGCAAATACTCTGTAAAACTGTGTGACGGGGAGGTTCTGTTTGAAGTCCCATTTTACACCGCCGTCAAAAGATTCATAGATACCGCCGTCACCGCCAATGAGAAGATGCTTTGTGTCATCGGGGTTAATCCAGAGCGCGTGGTCATCAACGTGTCTGGCGTCAACACCTATATTCACCCAGGTTTTACCTCCGTCGGTTGTCACTTTTGAAACAACTTCAAGAGAGTATACTTTATCGACATTTTTGGGATCACAAACTATCTCGTTGAAATATTGGCCTGATGAAGCATAGCTGCTCATCTTTTCCCATGATGCACCGCGGTTGGTACTTCGGTAAAATCCGCTCTCGTTATCGGCTGCCTCAACAATCAGATAAATTACGTCGGGGTTTGCCGGTGAAATGTCAATTCCCATTCCGCCGATATCAACCGAAGGAAGTCCTGACATAATTTTTTCCCAGGTCTCACCGCCGTTTTCAGACTTATAAACTGCAGATTCAGGTCCGCCGCTGATTTTTGTAAAAACGTGTCTTCTCCTCTGTTCTGATGTGGCATACATTACATCAGGGTTTCTGGGGTCAAAAATCAGATTATTAACACCTGTATGTTCACTGATCTCAAGAACTTTTTTCCAGGTCCTGCCTCCGTCAACTGTTTTATAAAGGCCTCTCTCTCCGCCTGGTCCCCAGACCGAACCTTCTGCAGCAACAAAAACTATGTTTGAGTTTCTGGGGTCAATAACAATTTTACCGATCTGCCTGGATTCCTTGAGACCCATGTTTTTCCAGGTCTTGCCCCCGTCACTGGTTTTGTAAACACCATTGCCGTAGCCGAGTGCTCTCTGATGGTTGTTTTCACCGGTACCTGCCCAAACGACAAAAGAATTGTTGGGGTCCATTGCAAGACATCCCGTTGAATAAGCACCGTAGTTTTCAAAAACCGGCTCAAACGTGACGCCGGCATTAGTGGTTTTCCAGATGTTTCCGCTTGAAACGGCTATATAATACTCGCTGTGGTTTTTGGGATTCACGGCAAAATCTGAAATTCTGCCGGATGCAAGAGCGGGACCAATACTGCGCCATTTCAATCCGCTGAAGGCTGCCTCGTTTAGTGGTCCCTTGTCTTTTTTATCTCCTGATTCATCCTGAGCGAATGTTACTGAAGAGATAAGTAGTGCTATTAAAGCGGCAAAGAGAAGATTAATTTTCATACTGCTATTAATATTTGATGAGTTAACAGATAATCCGCGGAAGAGAGCGGATGTTATTTGATTATTGTAAATGGTTAAAATAAATATAAACAGTGATTAAAACTACAGGGCGCCGCGGAGAAAATGATAAACGGCGCCTCTGCTAAATGAGCAGTTTTAAACCTCTGCACGGGAGATTCTGAGGGGGCTCTCTGTTAATAATAGATTGCACAGACGTCTATTTCTTCAACGGCGGGGTCACGTTCCCGAAGGAATTTCAGAAAATCATTATTGTAATATTCCTGATGATCCTTTTCAAACTCCTTAATAAGTTTTTTGACCTGGTCATTAGGGAGATTACACTTGAAATAGCTTTTTACTCCCTCGTCATCATAAATCTTGTAGTAGAATCTTTTATTCTCCTGCATGGGAAATCTCCTTTTTTATTTAGTCCTTTATACTAAAATCTCATCAGCATGAAGAAGATCTGCGAAGAGTTCGTTTTTAATAGACTCTTCATTTCTTCTGGCATTTGAAAGAGCGTTAATGATATATCTGTTAGCAATAAACTTCTTCCTGGGATCTTTTTCTGCCTCGTCAAGCAGCAGATACCCTGTGTAAATATAACTGTACAGTTCCACAAGGTCCTTTGAGGCAACTTCCTGGAAAGTAGTATCCTTTTTATCTAATACATATTTAAGTGATGAATTAAAAATTTCCCTTATTTCCTTCAGGAAGTTCTGCAGTCTGGCGAGACCACCTTCGTAAGTTTTGGCTTCCTTCTCAGTGAAAATTTCTGCGAGAGAATCATTGAGGGTGCCGCCTGCTGCAGCAACAATCTGCATCTGCGAGGTGCCTTCATAGATATTGGTTATTCTTGCATCACGTGAGAGTCTTTCAACCTTAAATTCACGCATGTAACCCGTGCCTCCGTGTATCTGGAGTGCATCATAAGTAATCTTGTTGCAAGATTCCGTTACGACATACTTACACATCGGGGCAAGAATATTCGCCAGCTTTGTCACCCTTTTGAGTTCAGCGTTAAGTTCAGCTACCGGTTCGCCCTTTGCTTTAAGTCGGTCGATAAGCTCTTCATATTTTTCTTTGGTGTCAACCGTTTTTGAAACGGCATAAAGAAGCGACCTGTTGCTTTCAAGCATGACTCTCATGTCAAAGAGCATATTTGCCACAACGGGTATGTTGATGATCGCTTTTCCGAACTGCTCTCTTTCCCTGGCATACTTAAGTGCTTCTTCATAAGCAGCCTGTGAAATACCGATTGCCTGAGC
>CAYPMQ010000203.1:0-6432 GCA_964411625.1 uncultured Ignavibacteriaceae bacterium | reverse complement strand
AAAACTTAAACTCGGCAATGAGTGGAAAACCTCAGAAGTAAATAAAAAGCTTGCAGCTGTTTCTGATAAACTTGGTCTCCATATTACGTAATTTTGTTTTGTTACGGATTAAGCATAAAAAAGTTAAGCAGTTACACCAGCGTTATCAGAATGAAGAATTATGATAAAACTCTGATCATCAGTCAGAGATTTTCCAAGAGACTGCGTGAGATGTATCGAAATCTTCCGAAATAGGGTCGGCAAGAGTGTATGATAAATGTGCTGCCGCGGATTCTGATTAGTATCCGGATAAAGTGAGATGGAACATATTACATAGGTGAGTTTGCGCTTAACGCAAAAAAATATTTATTTTTGTGTACCGTTAATTTATAATCACTCAAAAAAACGTAAAGACTATGATTAAAATACTCCTTATCGAAGATGATAATTCCCTGAGGGAGAATGTCGCCGAATTTCTCACAACCTGCGGGTTTAAAGTATCGGAGGCTGAAACCGGCCGAATGGGACTTGAACTTTACAAAAAGAACAATTATGATATGATTTTGTGTGATATTATGCTCCCGGATTATTCAGGTTATGAATTTCTGAGTGTTCTTAAACTTTATGATGAAAAGGTACTACCTCCTTTTGTCTTTACTACGGCACTTGCTGACAGGGCAAGCGTCAGGAAAGGAATGGAGTATGGAGCCGATGATTATCTCACAAAACCTTTTTCGGAAGATGAGCTGCTTAAAGTAGTTAAAACACAGCTTGAAAAACGGAAAGCACTTACAGGCGGAAAGCCATATACCCATGCTTATAGTAACTTTCATGAAACTGAGAGAAAACTTCAGATAGAAGATTCGATACTGGTGGAGATTGATAATCAGTCAAAGTTTGTTAAAGTTACAGATATTTTAATGATCAGCGCTTCAGGTGATTATTCGATCATTGAGTTTACCAGCGGTGAAAAGGCAACGGTCAGAAAAACGCTTCTCAAGTGGGAGGAGATGCTCCCGGAGGTTAAGTTTCTGAGAATTCACAGAGCCTATATTGTGAATGCCTCAAAAATAAAGTCAATAGAAAAGCTTCCAAATTACAACTATCTTGCCGAGGTTGAAGGAATCAGTGAAAAACTTGTTATAAGCCAGAGGTTCGGAAGAAAACTTAAAGAAACGATCAGGATGCTTAAGGCAAAATAAGGCTGGATTAAATTCGGGCACTTACCGGAAAATCTTGAAAAGTAACTTAAATTTCCATAAATTTGTAATAGCCACTGCTGAAAATTCGGCGGTGGTTATTTTTTTTAAAATTTTTATAACAATGAGGTTCATCAGATGTCTGATTCAGGAGTTGTATATCTCTCAAAAGAAAGGCTGATAGAGCTTGAAAAAGAGCTCCAGGAGATGAAAACGAACGGAAGAAAAGAGATTGCACAGAAAATTGCCGATGCCCGTTCTCACGGTGATTTATCAGAAAATGCAGAATATGACGCTGCAAAAGAGGAGCAGGGGCATTTTGAAATGAAGCTTAGCAAGATTGAGTCGATTCTTGCAAGGGCGAGGGTTGTTGACCCTGCTCAGCTCCCTAAAGATAAAGTGCATATACTTGCCAAAGTCACGATGAAGAACCACCGTTCAGGCAAGGTGATCAAGTACCAGCTGGTATCCGCTGAAGAGGCAGACCTGGAACTTGGCAAGATTTCAATTATTTCACCGCTTGGTCAGGCACTTATGGGTAAACCTGTTGGTGAGATAGTGAAAGTAAAGGCTCCGGCAGGAATAATAGATTACGAAATTCTCGGAATCGAGTAAAAGTGACCGATGAAGATTATATCCGACATTGTTTTGAATTAGCCGAAAAGGGTAATGGGTCTGTCAGCCCCAACCCTCTGGTAGGCTGCGTAATTGTTAAAGACGGAAAAATAATCGGAGAAGGATACCATAAAAAATTTGGTGGTCCGCATGCGGAAACAGAAGCCTTCAGTAACTGCACTGAAGATCCTGCTGGCGCCACGCTTTATGTAAATCTTGAACCATGTTCACACTATGGAAAAACCCCTCCCTGTGCAGACGAAATTATAAGAAAAAAAATAGGAAAGGTTGTTATATCCGTCACTGATCCCAATCCGCTCGTTTCAGGCAGAGGAATCGCAAAGCTGAAAGCAGGCGGTGTTCTGACCAAAACAGGAGTTCTTGAATCTGAAGGAAAAATGCTCAACGAAAAATTTATTAAATTCATTTCAGAAAACAGACCTTTCATTGCACTGAAGACTGCTCAGACTATTGACGGAAGGATTGCTGACTCCACAGGAGCTTCAAAGTGGCTCACCAATGAGGAATCAAGAAGATATGTGCATAAACTGAGAAGCGGTTATGATGCCGTTATGGTTGGTTCGGGAACTCTCAGGGCTGATGATCCTTCACTTACGGTGAGAGATACTGAAGGGCGCAATCCCTACAGGATCGTACTTGATTCACGTTTAAAGATATCAGAAGAAAGTAATTTCTGTAAACTTGCTGAAGACGGAAAATCGGTGGTTATGACATCAGAGGAGAATACCGCCACAGATAAAGCGTTCAGACTTCTGAAAACGGGGGTGAAGATTTTCGGTTTTGAGACTGAAAAAAGTGGCAGACTTCCGCTTGAACAGGTTCTGAATCAGTTATTCACTCTGAATATCGCTTCTGTACTTGTGGAAGGGGGCTCAGGCTTATTCACTTCATTCATATCAAATCAACTTGCCGATAAACTTTATATATTTGTATCTCCGAAAATTCTGAATAACGGTCTTTGTGCATTCAGCAGCAGTAATGCCTCAGTTCTTTCTGAAGCTTCTGAATTCAGCCTGAAAGGAACAGAAATTTTTGGTGATGATATTTTATTAATATATAATAAAAATTAGCCATGTTTACCGGACTCGTTGAGGAAACCGGGATCCTTATCAACAAATCCCGCAAAGGCGACGGACTTACACTCTCAATCTCAGCCCATCAGATTTTCGCAGATCTGAAAATTGGCGACAGCGTTAATATAGACGGCGTCTGTCAGACTGTAACTTCAATAAAAGCCAATACCTTCACTGTTGATACTGTTGAAGAGACTCTTAAAAAGACCACACTCGGTATTATTAACATGGGTGATAGAGTAAATTTAGAGAGATCACTTACACCTGCATCAAGACTCGGAGGACATTTTGTTGCAGGGCATGTTGACTGCAGAGGAAAAATTTCGAAGCTTAACAGGCTCAGTACAAGTTATGAAGTTTACATTGACTATCCGGAAGAGTTTGAAGAAAATCTTATTCCGGTAGGTTCAATAGCAATAGACGGAATAAGTCTGACAGTTGCAGAAAAAGGAGCAGGATTTTTCAAGGTTGCCGTGATTCCTCATACCTGGGAGGTAACCGGTCTGAAACATAAAACTGTTGGTTCTTATGTAAATCTCGAGTTTGACCTTCTAGGGAAATATGTTCTGAACATTGTTAAAGGGGGAGGAAAATCAGGAATAACGGAAGAATGGCTCAGAAAAATGGGTTATTGATACAAAACTTTGCCGGCAGGGTAAAAGCTTTTATCAGGCAGAATACACTTGCCGAGGAAGGTGATAAAATCCTGATAGCATTCAGCGGAGGGCCTGATTCGGTTTTTTTATACCACATGCTGAAGATAGCAGCTCATGACCTGCATTTTGAAATTGCTTTGTGTCATGTTAATCATCAGCTCCGCGGTGAAGAATCAGAACGGGATGAACAGTTTTGTAAGCAGTTTGCGGAAGATGAAGGCATTCAGATTTTCAGTGAGAGGGCTGATGTTACAGGTTATTGCTCACAATACAAAGTTTCCATTGAAATGGGAGCCAGAAAACTCAGGTATAAAATTCTGAATGAAACGGCCGGTAATAATGGCTTTAACCGCATTGCAACCGGCCATAATTCCGATGACAATGCCGAAACGTTTATAATGAGTGTACTATGGGGAAGCAGAATAGGAGGACTATCCGGGATTCCTGTTAAAAACGGAAAGATTATCAGGCCGTTGCTAAATATATCCGGCTCTGAAATCAGAGAACTCCTGATGTCAGAATCTCTTGACTTCATAACAGACAGCTCAAATTCTGATTCCTCATTCAGGAGAAATAAAATCCGGAATGAATTACTTCCGCTTATGAAAAAGATGAATCAAGGACTCCTAAAAAATATAAACCAACGGATAGAATATTTTAGTTCACTGCGCAGCCAAAATGAAAAAAACGCAAGGCGGATTTCAGAAAAAATGGTTGAACCGGCGGTTAACGGGCTGCTAAAAATCAGGAAAAAACTGCTGCAGGGTTATGGCGATCTGGTTTACGATGAAATAATAAAATATAGCATTAAAAAATATTTTAACGTAAATTTAAGTTTTGTTAATCTGAAATTAATACGGGGGCTTCAGAAGCTGGATACAGGGAAGGAAATTCAGATAACGGGAGGAATCAGGATAATTAATGACCGTGAATTCCTCAGAATAATGCATCTGAAACAAAGCAGAGAGTTCAGCGTCTCATTTTATCCGGGCAGCGCAGTAAGATTTCCCGGAGGCACTATACTAAGTGAGATTACAGGCAAATTTGAAAAGTCTGATGACAGGAACAAGGAAACAATTGCTCTGAGAAACATGGAACCCCTTATGGTACGGAATTTAAGAGACGGAGACACTTTCAGACCAATCGGGATGCGGGGCAGGCAGAAGGTACATGACTTTGCGACAAATCTGAAGTTAGCCAGAGATCAGAAGGAGAATCTGAAACTGCTCGTGCAGGGTGAGGATGTAATCTGGATCATCGGTCACAGAATCAGTGAAGACTTTAAAGTCAGAACAGACAGTCAGAAAATATTAAAACTTACATTTTTACCAGATGAATAAAATAATATATAACGACGAGGTTTTTTCGGAATTTATTTCTGAAGAAAAAATCCAGAAAAGAATCAAAGAGATGGGAGCGCAGATCACCGATGATTACATTGGTAAGTGCCCCATTTTTGTGGGTGTTCTCAACGGAGCCTGCATCTTTTATGGTGACCTGCTGAAAAATTACAATGGCGATTGCGAAGTTGACTTTGCAAAAGTATCTTCTTACGGTAGTTCAAAGTACTCCTCAGGATCGATAAAAGTGCTGAAGGATATAGATTCTATCGTGAACGAAAGAGACCTTATAGTTGTTGAAGATATTGTAGATACGGGTTTATCACTCAGATTCATACTGAATCTTCTCGGGCAGAAAAACCCGTCAAGTATAAGGGTGGCAACCCTTCTGTTCAAACCGGCAGCTCTTAAATACGATATTAAGATAGACTACACCGGATTTGAGATAGAGAATAAATTTGTTATAGGATACGGAATGGATCTTTCTCAGAAGTACAGAAATCTCCGTTCCATATACGCACTTGATAAATAAAGATTTTTAATTTTTCATTTAATATCAGAAAAGAAAAGATTAGGAATATAACTGAAGATGGATAACAATAATCCTAAAGGACAGAGGCAGAATAATAATCAGAACAGACCCGATGATAATTTTGATTGGTCAAAAGTGATGAGAATGGTTTTTGCATGGGGTTTTGTGATAATTGCCGCAGTAGTTGCAATGCAGCTTTTCAGAGGTGAAAGCAGCTCTTTTACGGAAATCACACTTCCTGAATACAAAAGACTGCTCGATACGAATGCCATTGAATCGGCTACAGTTAAGGTAACCGATGGCAAAAACTATTACTTCCAGGGCAAAATCAGAGCCGGGGAGAGAGTTTTTGTTAATAACGAACCCAAGGATAATGTTCAGAATGTTTCTGTTTACATCCCCGAGCCGGAAATAATTGAACAAAGTAAAATCTGGGAGACAAAGGGCCTTAAGTACACTTACGAACAGCAGTCAAACGAATGGCTGAACATTCTCCTTAGCATGATACCATGGATACTTATAATTGCTGTATGGTTCTTTTTCATGAAGAGAATGCAGGGCGGTGCCGGCGGCGGATCCAGGGGTATATTTAACTTTGGTAAAAGCCGGGCAAAGATGATTAATCAATCAACCAACAAGGTTACATTCAAGGATGTGGCAGGCGCAGATGAGGCCAAGGTTGAGTTGCAGGAAATTATAGAGTTTCTGAAAGAACCATCAAAATTTCACCGTCTTGGCGGCAAGATTCCGAGAGGAGTTCTTCTTTTAGGCCCTCCCGGTACCGGTAAAACGCTTCTTGCAAGAGCCGTTGCAGGTGAAGCAGGTGTTCCGTTCTTCTCAATAAGCGGTGCTGATTTCGTTGAAATGTTCGTTGGTGTTGGTGCTAGCCGCGTAAGAGACCTTTTTGAACAAGGCAAAAAGAGTGCACCGTGTATAATTTTTATAGATGAAATTGATGCCGTGGGACGTCACAGAGGTGCAGGTCTTGGAGGCGGACATGATGAAAGAGAACAGACT
>CAYPMQ010000202.1:0-6437 GCA_964411625.1 uncultured Ignavibacteriaceae bacterium | reverse complement strand
GTATTATTCCCTCTGCCGGGAATGACCCTGAACCTTGATTACAGGTATATACGGCACGGTGATAATGTATATGATGAGAACGGCATTATGACAAGAAATGTTGGTGGTTCCTATTTTTACGGGACAATCTATAAAGCATCAGAAATATCACCTTTTCTTGACGGAGTAAGAAAAGACCGTCGGATATTCAGGATGAGCGCAGAATATATTATCAGTAATACATTCAGTCTCTTTATGAATTATCAGCATCAGCAGCTTAAGTATTCAGACAATAATGAACCGTCAGATATTCTGATGGCCGGATTCAGGATAAATAACTTCTGATCTGATTCATTTTTAATAAAGTCAGCTTTTTTTCGCTTGCTTATTGTAAACCCGCAATACTATCTTAAAATTTAATTTATCAATTATTTCACGCAAAGTATGAAATATTTCTTCCTGCAAATAAAACTCTTTACATTCATATTAACGTCCGTACTGTTTTCACAGCAAATTAAAGTATTAAGTGAAGACGAAAATTCGGTAAGGATTCAGGTTGATTTCACAGGGGTATACAGAATAGCCGATACAACGATAGCAGGGAATACCTATCAGAAAATAATCCCCGACAGTTACATCTATGCCGAACCCGGCAAACCTCTTCTCCCCGAATTTTTTGTCACTGCCGGCGTTCCTTTCAACAGGAAAGTTGAACTCACCGTAATCAGCACTGAAACGAGGAAGCAGAATAATGTATTTATAATGCCTGAACCTGCCGCAGAATACGGATCGGAAGAGAAAATATATGATTACTTTAACCGTGATATCTATTATCAGAACAGTGATTACCCTTCTCAGTTTGTTGAACTGAAAATGCTTTCTGCTATGCGGTATGCCCTTATCCAGAATGTTAAGATCAACCCGGCAAAATTTAATCCCGTAAGCAGGGAGCTGACATTTCTTACCAAAGTTGTCTTTGAACTCAGATATAAATACGATTTCACGTCAGGCATTGTTGTCGAAAATATTAAAGACCCCCTGACAGAGGAAATGATAGCCACTTCGCTTGTGAATTATAAATCAGCAATGAAATTTTACGGAAAAGCGAAAGCCGTTTCTTCCGATGCATCTGCCAAACTGACGGGGCACTGGTATAACCCTTCAAAAGACTGGTTTAAGATCTACGTTAATCGCAAAGACGTCTTTAAAGTAACATACCAGCAGCTCGTAAATGCAGGGGCACCAATTACAAACGGGGTTAGAATTCATAAACTTGAGCTTTTTAATGACGGTGTACCGGTTCCGATACATGTAAAGGATGACGGAGACAGTGTTTTTAACAGTAATGACTTCTTCTATTTTGTTGGTAAACCGCCAAAACCGAGTGAGTATGCAGGCCTGAATATCTATAATAATTCAAATGTGTATTGGTTTTCATATCAGGCTGATACCACCGGATTTCATTATCAGAGAAGATCGGGTTTCCCTACAGATTTTCAGTCAACGGTTCAGTCTGTTCCTGTAACAATGAAATTTGAAGAAGATCAGATCTATGAGAGGTTTGGATACGCAAATGATGACAGGAGAGATTACTGGTACTGGGGTAAAGCCAATGCACGGAATGGTGTGCAGGATCTAGGTTTTGGGCACAGGTTTGAAACACTCCCTAATTTTAACAATAATATAAGGAATGTTAACCTTAAAGTTTACATGCATAGTCTTACAACCTCCATCTATCCGTGTAATTATCAGCACAGTGCCAGGATATTTATTAATGAAAATCTTATTGGCACGGCTAAATGGAATGGTCAGGAAAATCATGTCTTTGATAAAACATTCTCAGTTGATACAGTACCAATTCCCGGGAGCGGAAATCAGCTTACAGTGGTTCTTGACGGTGACGTTTGCCTCAATCCTAAAAATGATGAGATCAGGATTAACAGTTATGAGCTTACTTACTGGAGAGTGAACAGGGTTCTTTCAAATAATTATTTTTTCACCTCCCCTTCAGGACAATCCGGAAAAGTTAGATATTGGCTGTTTCAGTGGCTTAGCGATACAATGATTGTTCTTAACCCGGGGCAGGCAAGGCTGATTGACAGTGCGATGTATCTGCCCGATACAGACAGAAGCATCTATTTCCAGGATGAAATAACAGCGCCTCAGGATTATTACTGTATTGATTATACCTACGGTTTTCCCGCGGATTCAATAGTCAGGGATCAGAGTTCGGATCTGAGAAATGTCTCTTCGGGTGCTGATTATATTATAATCACTCATCCCAAGTTTCAGCAGGTTGCCGAAAGACTTAAATCATTCAGAGAAACTAATTTCCCTGATGAAAATATTGTTTCCCCGAGAATAAAAATTGCAGATGTTTTCCAGATTTATGATGAATTCGGCAACGGACTAATGTCTCCTTTTGCAATAAGGGACTACCTTAAATATGCTTTTGAAAACTATCCTGCACCGGCTCCCTCTTATGTGGTTCTGATTGGTGATATGAGCTATGATTACAGGAAGATCCTGCCCGGCAGCCGTGAAAACTTTATTCCTTCCATACCTTTCCATTCATTTCAGTATGGCCAGGCAGGCAGCGATAACGGGTTTGTTGCAGTCACAGGGGAAGATGTAACTCCCGATATGGTTCTCGGGCGTATTTCTATTGAGACTGTTGAGGAGGGCAACATATTCCTGGATAAACTTGAAGGCTATCCTTCTGATAACTCCAAGCCATGGAAAGAAAATATTCTTCTTATGGCCTCCGGAATAGATGCCGAAGACGAACTTCAGTTCGGATTCAACAGGGAATCAATGAGACTGAACACAGATTTTCTGAAAGACAACGGATTTCAGGCTGACATGATTTTCCGTTACCCGAGTTCACCGGATCAGGAGCCTTACAGAGGTGGCACTCTTGAAATACGAAGAGCATTTGATAAGGGTACCGTATTCGCAAACTACTACGGACATGGCGGCGGTTATCAGTGGGATCTTACTTTCCTGAATAATGACATTTATACACTTCAGAACGGCGGCAGGCTTCCGCTTATAGTAAGCGTTACCTGTTACACTGCTCATTTTGATAATCAGGATGTTTTTGGCGAGCAGTTTTTGAAAGTGCCAGGTAAAGGTGCTATCGGATTCTTTGGCAGTTCAGGGTTAACATACTGGCAGATCGGAACTTATTATAACAGTCTCCTTTTTGACGAGATATTCAATAACAGAGAGTATATTTCCGGTAAGGCTTTCTTTAAGTCGAAAGTCAGAACTCCTGCCGTAGGTTATTACAAAAATCAGATTGCATTACTCACTTATCTGGGTGAACCTCTCCTGAAACTTGCACTGCCGGAGAAAGCAGATTTCTCCGTTCAGAATAGTGATATTTCGGTTTCTCCTGAAAATCCGCTGACAACTGACAGTATTCAGATTAAAGTAAAGATGAAGAACTACGGGGTACTCGTTGATGACTCGGTCAGCGTAAAACTCTCGTTTTCAGTCGGTGATTCAACGGGAGTGATAGGTAACAAAAAAATCAATGTGTTTGCAAACACTGATTCTCTTACTTTTGGATGGAGGCCGGGTGTCAGCGGACTTGTGACTCTGAATGTTGAAATTAATGAAGACGGGGGAGTTGAAGAAAATGATGTTACCGATAACTCGGCAACAACGTCATTTGTTGTATTCAATATCAGCGAACCAAACGTTCTCAGACCTGCGGACGGATTTACTACTCAGTCAGGGATCATTAAATTTGAATTTCCGGACATAGGTACATACATACTGAGAGACCTGGTTTACGAGATTGAAATTGACACTTCACTTACGTTTTCAAATCCGCTCATTAAATCAGGTTCACTGACTGCTGCTGACGGAATGCTCACCTACAATTCACCGCAGCTTAATACAGGTTTTTATTACTGGAGAGCAAGAGTGTTTGACGGGGAAAATTTCGGAAGGTGGACTGACGTCAGAACATTCAGGATAACAAATAATCCTCAGCCGGGATATAATGTTTCCGGCGAACAGTTGAAAATGTTTGATTCCTACAATCTGAGTTACTCGCAGGAAAAGGGCGGTCTGAAGTTAAATACTTCGCTTCTGCCTCCCAGACCTGAAAACGAAAGGTTTATTGAAGAAATAGATCTTAGCTCAATCAGTGTATTTGATACCGTGGGCAGGAGCTGTTTCGCCATGGATGATAAATATTTTTATCTCGGTGAATACTGGTATGACGTTCAGAAATATAAAATTGACGGAAAATCAAAGATTTACAGGATCGGAACCGGAAAGCCGGGATCAGGAACTGTAAAAGGACAGTATTACGGACCGATCCCCGGATTTGAGGAACAACTGAGAATTAATATCTTTGCTTATGATGGCAAGGTATATGCTCCTACAATTGATCCCAGGAAAGTGCACAGAATAGATCCTGAGACCGGACTTTTTGATACACTTACAATTCCCGACGGACTTCTTAACTTTGAAACCGGAACTGTTCAGAACGGATATTTCAGAGTTGCAATTTTTGATGGACTGGCATATAATGTCGCTGAAAAAGACACAAACGGCAAAAGAACACTGAGGGTCAGGGTACTTAATCCGCAGACAGGATGGTCATTTGTCCGGGATTATGATTTCCCGACAATCGAAAGCTTTGAATCTGTTGCAGGCTTTTTCGTGGTTGATAATTATTTCTATGTTTATGAGGATTACTATTCAGGCTATATGCGGGCAATCAGATTTGAGGATGGATATTATTCAGGAGACTGGCTTACATGGAAATCTCAGATCCCCAATGAACTCAGAAGGTTCTATGCCTGGCTTTATGATGAGCAGGATGATAAGGTTTATGCCACTTACTTCAGGAGGAATGACAATCTGCCGGCAAAAATATTCGTCTTTGCAGGCCATTATCTTGACGCAAAAGGAAGTCTTGAAACCAAGCCTGTTGGTCCTGCACAGAGCTGGACCAAGCTTTCTTACAACCTTAGTGTCAATAATACCTCATCTGTTTATGACATCAAAGTAATGGGATATAATTCGGATTCGAAAGAATGGGATACATTACAAACCAACCCCGAATCAGGCCTGGATCTGACAAATCTTAATCCCAGAGAGTATCCGTATCTGAAAATGCACTTTGCATTTGAGGATACATCTTATTCTGTATCTGACCCGATGGTTATATCATCTGTGAATATTCAATATGACAGTGAGATACCTGAACTTGAAATCACTAACAGTGCTTTTGAATTCACCCCCGATTCACTTCTGCAGGGACTTGATATAACCGCGCGGGTGAAGATAAACAATCTGAGTAATAACAGGGTTGATAGTGCTTGGGTTGAACTATATCTCAACAGTGATAATGAGCCGTTAATACGTCAGAAGATTGCCGTTCAGGCTGATAGTTTCACAGTGGTTCAGAAGGTGATTAATACTTCTCCTCTGATATTTTACAATAAAATAAGAGCCATTGTGACGGCAACAGATTATGAAAGATTCACTTTCAATAACCTAAGCGCAGACAGCTTCTTTGTTGCGAGAGATAGTGTGAACCCTGTATTCAGAATTACTTTTAACGGTGAGGAAATCCTTAACGGTGATATCATTCCTAATAAACCGGAAATTTTAATCTCACTAAAGGATAATTCACCCCTTCCGATTGATACGACTAATTTCACGCTTATTTACAAAAATGAGCCCCTTAATTTTGACAGGGAAGATCTGCAGTTCAGTTATCAGCCATATCCCAATTCTGAAGCGGTTATCAGGTGGACCCCAACTCTTAAGCAGGGAAGACACACGCTGGATGTTCTGGCAAAAGATGCATCAAACAACTTCTTTGACAGTACTTATAACAGAAGCATCTTCTTTGTTTATGAAAATGATGATATCGCTCAGGTTTATAACTATCCGAACCCGTTCAGAGAAGACACTTACTTTACTTTTGAACTCAGAGGGCAGAACGTACCCGAGGAGCTTAAATTCAGGATTTATACAATAGCTGGCCGCCTTATCAGAGAGATCGATATTCCCGGTTCAGCGCTCAGTATCGGGTTCAACAGGATTTACTGGGACGGAAGGGACCAGGATGGCGATGAGATAGCAAACGGAACATATCTCTACCGGCTTGCCGCTAAGTATCCTGACAAGACAAAGACCTTTGATGAAAAGCTTGCTAAGGTGAAATAAATCACTTCAGATCATTTTTATGAACCGGCGCCCGGTCACACCGGGCGCTTTCCTTTTTAATTTACCTCCGGAAATATTAACTTGCCATAAAGGTTAACAGGTTGATCTTTTCCCCTCATTTTAATAACTTTTATAGCTTCGTACCAGCTATATTGGTAATCAGTCAGACAGTTTTATTTGAGTACAGGGCAAAAATTTGCCCCCGGAATTATTCATTAATAGATTCCTGTCCTGACTAATTTACAAAAATGAGTTTAAGT
>CAYPMQ010000201.1:0-6467 GCA_964411625.1 uncultured Ignavibacteriaceae bacterium | reverse complement strand
TCAACTCTCAGCGCCGGGGGCGGAATCTGTGTTTAACCCCGCTCCTTACTGCAGCCAGGTAACGGGAACCGGGCACTGATTTAATCGCTATGTTTTTCTCTGATTTATGGTTAATTTTAAGCTTGTCAGAAAATAAATTATTTTGTTACAGAGGTGCATAATGATTTCAATCAAACCTGCTTTATTCAATCAGTTCCCGGAGCTGGTCTTTGGTTTTGCCACACGCTTAAGCGGGGGAACAGATGAACCTTACGGATTCAATCTTTCTCTTTCTGTAGGGCAGGATGAAAAAACTGTTATGAACAACCGCAGGGAATGGCTGAAGAGTCTCGGTCTTGATATTGAAAATTGTGCATTTCAGAAACAGGTGCATGGTGATCGCATCAGATATGTAACAGCCGGAGGCATTAAAGGTGAGAGCGATGCCATGATCACCGATGTTAGTGGTCTTGGAATTGTGATAAGCACCGCTGACTGCCCGGCAATATTCATCTATGACCCTGTCAGAAAAATGATTGCGGGGGTTCATTCGGGTTGGAAGGGTTCTCAGAAGAAGATTCTCGAAAAAACCGTAAATCTGCTGATTAACGGATGGGGCTGCAACGCCGGAAATTTTTATGCATACATAGCCCCCTCTATATCGGGGGAGAACTACGAAGTTGGCGAGGAAGTGGCAGTGCTTTTTGATCCGGCGTACCTTTTTGTACAAAGGGAAAGCTTTTATCTGGATCTTAAAAAACTGAATTATGACATACTTATTAATGCCGGTGTTCCTAAAGCTCAGATAAGATTCTCGGAACTTTGCACCTGGGAAAACTCATTACTGCTCCACTCATACCGTAAACATGGAGTGGTATCGGGCAGGGCTTTGGCTGTTCTCGCCATGAAAGAATGATAATGAATGAAAACTATAAAATATACTCCGGATACGTTGCTCTTGCAGTTATCTGGGGTTCTACCTGGCTTTTGATAAAAATAGGGTTGGAATCATTTACCCCCTTGTTTTCTGCCGGTATCAGATTCATTATTGCTGCCCTGACAATATTTCTGGTTCTCAGGGTAAGGTCAATCAAACTTCAGACAGATACCGTGGCGGTAAAGCTCTATATTTATATGGGTTTATTCTCTTTTTACATACCTTTCGGACTTGTTTACTGGGGTGAGCAGTATGTGAATTCGGGTTTGGCTTCAGTGCTCTTCGCAGTTTATCCTTTTGCCGTTGCGGCAGTCTCATCAATACTGATACCAGAAGAGAGGGTTTCATCCGGGAAGCTGGCCGGAATGGTATTCGGCTTTCTTGGGATCATTCTGATATTCCTGGATGATTTTAGTTTCGATTTCAACAATCAGATGCTCGGTATGTCTGCTATCGTAACAAGCGCTTTAATGCAGAGCACCGTGGTGGTATCAATTAAAAAGTGGGGAAATCACCTGAACTCGTTCTCGATGAATTTCGTGCCTATGGCTATTGCGGGCGTGCTGTTCACCGCATCGGGATTGCTTTTTGAAGATTATTCGTATAACAAATGGGATTTTAAGGGTTTGGCTTCCATAGCATATCTCGGAATTTTCGGATCCGTTGTTACTTTTACAACCTACTACTGGATACTTAAGAGAATTAATGTTGTACTTCTCTCTTTGCTGACTTTCATAACTCCTGTTGTGGCACTGTTGCTGGGATGGATATTTTACGGAGAGCAGCTTAAATCAAATCAGTATGCCGGTAGCTTCCTGGTTTTTGCCGGAATCCTTATTGCCAACTTATTCAACAGGTTAAAAAAGAAGTAAATGGAAAGTATTATAAGAATCAGAAAAGCCTCGTTTTATGCTTATCACGGGGTTATGCAGGAAGAACAGAGGGTAGGGGGTAAATTTGAGGTCGATCTTGATATGTATGTTAATTTTCTCGAGGCGGCAAAAAGAGATGATCTTTCTGCTACAATAGATTATGAGAAGGTTTACAAGCTGCTCTCTGAGATTTCGATGTCAAAGAAATATTATCTTATTGAATCTGTTGCAAATATCATTACTAGTGAGCTGTTCAGGCGTTATGAGGCAATCAACAAGATAACGGTGAAAGTAAGAAAAAATAACCCCCCGATAGGCGGCTGGGTTGAATATGTGGAAGTTGAACTTACCAAAACAAGAGATGAGTTCAATAATAACACTAACTCAAATTCTAATTGAATTTTATTCGGAAATTTTAATCTGATCTGACTTATGAACAGAGTTTATCTTGGCTTAGGCTCAAATCTTGGTGACAGGGAAGCGTATATAGAACGTGCGCTAGATTCCCTTGAGGATACTGGTTTGTGCAGAATCACGGCAATATCCCCGGTGTATGAAACAAGGCCATTCGGGGAACCTGATCAGAGCAATTTTCTTAATTTTGTGCTGGAAATTGAAACCGGTTTTGATATTTCGGGAATGCTCGGCTCGTGCAAAACCATTGAACGATTTGTCGGGAGGATTAAAAGGAGTAAATGGGGACCCCGTGAAATAGATATAGATATTCTTCTCTTCAATAATGAAGTTTTTGAATCAGAATCACTGTCAATACCGCACAAAGACCTCATAAACAGGGATTTTTTTCTGAAACCGATTCTCGATATCAATCCCGGGATAATACACCCCGCCACCGGTGAGGCATTGAATTCATTTTACAATCAATTGAAAAATACATATATTGAAAATCTTTATTACAAGCAAATAAAACCGGACGCTAATGGCAGGTTCAGATTCACAAAGTGAAATAAAGTATATTGCAATTGAGGGTGTTATAGGCGCAGGCAAAACTTCGCTTGTTCAGAGACTCAGTGAGCGCCTGAACGGAAGGATAATTCTTGAGCAGCACGAAGAAAATCCTTTTCTTAAGAAGTTTTACGGTGACAGGCGCAGCTATGCGTTCCAGACTCAGATGTTTTTTCTCATAAACAGGTTCAAACAGCTTTCCTCTCTTGCAGAAGAAACTCTTTTTGATGAGATTATAATCGCAGATTATATCTTTGAAAAGGATCATATATTTGCCATGCTGAATCTTGACGGTGATGAACTTGCGTTATACCGGTCAATTTATCCCCAGCTTGAAAAGTCCCTAAGACGTCCTGACCTCGTGGTTTATCTTCAGAGCGATACTGACAGACTAATGAAAAATATCAGAAAAAGGGACCGCAGTTACGAGGCCGGGATGCAGGAGGATTATATTAAAGAGCTCCATCATCTTTATAATGAGTTTTTTTTCAGTTATAAAAAAACCCCTATACTGATTGTGAACTCAACGAAAATAGATTTCGTGGGGAGTGATTCAGATTTTGAGGTCCTGTTTGAACAGATCATGAAAAAAGACAGGGCATTTATCGAATATTTTCAGCCCGGATCAGGAAATCTTTTCGGATGAGATATATTTTAATATTTCTGCTGATTTATCTTGGGTATGTTCTTTTCAAAAAACTGGTCAGGTATTATATCCTGAAAAAAGTCAGGGAAGCCGAAAAGCAGTTCCACGCCAATACAGCTTCAGGACCCGGAACCCGGAACAGCCGCCGCGGCGGTTACAATGAAAAAGAAATAATTGATGTGGAGTACCAAGAAGTTGACGATAACAACAAAAAACTAAACTGATGAGCAGCCTTTTCAATCCTGTTTTCCGTGCCCTTTGGGGAAGAAAAGAATCTGATGATTACAGACTTGGCGAGGTAGGGAAAATTCTTGTAATAAGGCAGCATAATCAGCTTGGGGATCTGATAGCCAGCTCATCATTATTCAGGGCTCTAAAGACAAGCTTTCCCTCTTCTGATATTACATTGATAGTGAGTCCTCCCAACAAGGATGCGGTAATGAAAAACCGTTTCATTGATAAAATATTTATTTTTGATAAATCACTCCTGAAAGACACCGGCTACCTTAAAAAGCTTAAAGCAGTTCTCAGAAGCGGATACGATCTATGTATTGTTCCGGTTGTGGTTTCAAATTCATTCACGAGCAACCTCCTTGCAGGTATTTCGG
This sequence comes from uncultured Ignavibacteriaceae bacterium, assembly GCA_964411625.1. Taxonomy (GTDB): domain Bacteria; phylum Bacteroidota; class Ignavibacteria; order Ignavibacteriales; family Ignavibacteriaceae; genus JABWCA01. Next base: position 2,462 of record CAYPMQ010000201.1, on the reverse strand, counting down.
ATGCCAGGATAAAAACCGGAATCAGAAGCTTTGACGGCATGGTTAACGAGAGCAGCTACTTTTTTACGCACAGATTAGTTCTTGACTGGAGGAAGCACCCCGATATGCATGTCGGTGACCGCATTATGGATATTGTAAGACCATTCGGAATTGATACGGATGATTTCAGAGCTGAAATAACCTTTGATCAGGATGATCTAAGTACGGCAGAAAAATTTATCAAAAGATTTGAGAATATTGGAGAGAGACCTCTTATAGGGGTGCATGCAGGTGCGGGAAAGGTACCAAACAGGTGGGACTACAAAAATTTCATCTCCCTTATTGAAAGACTTAGAAAAGAATTTGATGCCGCCTTTTATCTTACCGGAACCAATTCAGATCTTGAAATTATTGAAGCTATAAGAAACTCTCTCTCATTTTCAGTGATAGATTTTCTTAACAAAAGCATACCTGAGGTTGCGGCTCTTATTTCTCTTTCAGACCTGTTTATCACCAATGATACCGGGGTCATGCACGTTGCAGGATCAACCTCAACACCTCAGATCTCACTTTTCGGCCCGACAAATCCTTTTCAGTGGGCGCCGGTGGGTAAAGAGAAACATTTTATCAGAAAATCTGATATGATAGATGATATAACAGTTGATGAAGTTTTTAATCTTTGCGGAAATATTCTTTCACAAGCAGGCGGAGTAAAAAGAAGTGTCAAATAACCGTTTTTTTTCTGTACTGGATATCGGCTCAAACTCTTTTCATATTATAATTGCCGAAAAGACTGGTAACGGGTTCCAGATTGCGGACCGTGAAAAAGCTGTTCTTCGTCTCAGTACTTCAGATCTGAACGGCACAAGCTATATCAAGGAGACAGATATCAGAAAAGGTATAAATCTGATATTCAAAGCAAAAGAACTCGCTTCCAGGTATAATGCCCCCATCAGAATTGTTGCAACCAGCGCAGTAAGAGAAGCTCAGAACAAAGAGGAATTTCTGAGGAGAGTAAAAGAGGAGACGGGTGACACTATTGAAGTTATTTCCGGAATTGAAGAAGCGAGGTATATTTACAAAGGAATAGCTGCTTATTTTAACTGGAAAAATGAAAAAATACTCTCCATTGATATCGGAGGGGGGAGCACTGAATTATCAGTGGGTCGTACCGCAGATAATGAGATCGAGTTTGTGAGAAGTATGAAAGCAGGGAGTGTAAGACTCTCTCAGCGTTTTTTCCCTGATTATAAAATTGAAACACAGTCATTGATTGCCTGTACTCATTATGTACTGGGTTATTTTGAGGTATTCAAGGAAGAAATACTGAAGACCGGTTTTACGAAGGTTGCCGTTACAGCCGGAACTGCAAAGAGCATTTTCACCATGGCAGAGGCTATTCAGGGTAAACCCATAAAAAAAGGGGAATTCAGGGTTATAAAAGATACTGACGTGAGGTTTGTATATGATCTGGTGATGAGTAACAGAACATTCAGACGAAGGCTCAGAATTCCCGGTCTTGAGGCTAAGAGAGCAGATATAATTCCGGCAGGAATGATCATATTCAGAACGATAATGGAAAGTCTCGGTATTACTGAAATGTATTATTCTGAATATGCCCTCAGGGAGGGGCTGCTCTTTCATGCGCTTCACCAGCCGGGCGAGCCCTGAAAGTGATTCCGTAAAATGAAAAGGCGGCAACTGAGCCGCCTTTTTTATAACCAAAGGTTGTTAAAATCAGTTGCGTTTCGTCTTTATAAGATTTGAATAATACTTCACCATTATCCCCGAGTTATTTCCCAGGTTGCTGTAAAGCCATGCAGTCTGTTCATATAACGAGATGGATTCTCCTTTATTCTCAAATACCTGTTCGAGATAGAGTATTGAATCATAGTAAAGCTGCATATTTTTAAGATATAAACTTGCAATCATTGAAAAAGAATTTATATCAATCAGATTCTGAGCAAGCAGACCTTTGAGATCGGCCATACTCTTTTTAACTTTGTCAGCGGTGGCTCTATCAATAAGTGTGAAAACTCCTTCAAGTTCAAAAACATTTCCCGGTTCCGGTTCTTCGCCTTTTCTGTAAATATCCCAGTAAAAAGTCTTGTCTGCCTGGCCGTAATCAAGAGTCAGGCCGGCCGCTTTCACTCGGTTTACGGTATTGGTTTTTCCTTTAATCTCGCCTCTGAACAATTCATTTGATTCTTCATCAACAACAATCAGAATATAGGTTCTGTCTTCCTGGCTGAGATTTACCTTGTTTGAGTCAACAAAAATGAAGATGGGAGACTGCTCGTAAATATTACCGTAGGGAGCTGCAGGAACCACACCGTATGCCCTGAAGGCGGCGGGTGTGAGTACCGCCATTTCACGGGCTTTTGCATTAGTCATATCGAGCTGGGTGAAACCTGATGAAGCGAACTCATTATTTTTGAGTGACCTTGACTTACCTCCGTCATCAATTATCGAATCAGAAATAA
>CAYPMQ010000200.1:0-6543 GCA_964411625.1 uncultured Ignavibacteriaceae bacterium | reverse complement strand
GTTACCAGAGCGGCGCGCTTTATGAATCAGCTCAAAGATACTCATATGCTAATCTGATTGCAGGTCAGGTTGGAACAACTTTCGTTCAGCCCCTTTATTCAGATCCCGGATCAGGCGGAAGAATTGAAGCTCAATCTCTCATCCCTGCATTTGTCTCAAGAATTAACACAGCAACCGGCTCCCCGATTAATCTGACTTACGCAAAACCTTATAATAATTTAGGAGTACCGGGTGCTGCAATATTTGATTTTGTAAACGCTTATGATTCAAACTCATGTTTTTCAGCCGTAGCTAATCCTGCTGCTCCCATCAGAAACCCCTTCTTTGACCTCGTGCTTAGAAACCAGGCTGGAAGCAGAAATACGCAGTTTACTCTGACAAGAGCCCAGCAGCCTACTTTTGTAACATTCTGGCTGGGAAGCAACGATGTTCTCGGATCTGCTGCTGCAGGTGTGTCAACCTTAATCACTCCGCTGCCCACATTTACCGCATTTTATAACCAGGCACTTGACAGCCTTGCCTCACTTGGTGTTCCCGTAGTAGTGGCTAATCTTCTTGACCTTACTGTGCTTCCATTTTTCACTACTGTTGGCGGTTCACTCCTTCAGCAGGGTATTACCCAGGTTGTAGGAACAAAAGGCGATGGCTCAATAGCAGGACTTGATTTAAGAACTAACCTTATAACTCTTATGGGTCAGGCTGAACTGGCAGCAGGCAAAGGTACCTCACCGGCAAATCCCCTGTCAAATGGTGTGGTTCTTGATTCAGCAGAGATTGCGGTTATAAAGACGGCAACAGTTCAGATGAATCAGGTTATTGCCACTGCAGCCGCTGCTAAGAATTTCCCCGTTGTTGATGCTTACACAAAACTGAATGAAATTGCCGCAGCAACTTCAGCCGGAACCGGCTATAAAGAAGACGGTCTTACTTTAAGCGTGGCATTTATAACCGGCAATCTATTCAGTCTTGACGGAATTCATCCTTCAAATGTAGGGCATGCCCTCATCGCAAATGAGTTCATTAAAGTGATTAACAACAAATATGGTTCAACGATCCCGAGAATAAATCTGGCTTCGGTACCCGGCAGTGTTATATTTACATCAGCACCAGGTTCACATATCATATTACCGGATTATAAAGCCGGCACATTTGACAGGATGTTCTTTTGATTAATTGCTGATAATTCGTATTTTTACGAAACTAAAAACGGACACTGTGGTTGTTTATGAAAAAAACAAAATTTTTTATATTTTTGCTGATAACCCTGGTGTCCGTTTCTTTTTTTGCCTGTTCACCTTCATCTGAATCGGTTCCTGAAAATAAAGAAGAACCGAAGGAGGTGAAGAAAGAAGAAGTTACGGTCATTGTGCCGGAGCCGGTACAAAAAGAAACGGAAACTAAAGCTCCCGAAGTGCAAAATCCCAAAGTCAAATACTACCTTGTTCAGATTGGTGCTTACACAACTGAAGAAAGGGCAGTGGAATTCAAGAAGCTTGCATCAGAAAAGATAGACTTTAAAATTTATATTGAGTACAATTCAAATACGGGATTGTATTCGGTTATTGTTAACGAGAGGTTTACCGATAAGACTGATGCAGTTAATCTCAGAAACCGGTTGTGGGATCTTAAAACTTTTAAGGACGCTTTCATAATTGATGTTTTTGATTAACTATTAATTAGGAGTATATATGAGGAAACTTACATTATTAATTCTGATGCTTGCTATGGTGTCCGGTTACGCTCAGTACACAGTTGTCTGGGAGAGATCGGGAGCCGGTGCAAATCTCCCCGCCTGGTTCAGTACAGGAAACTTTGAAAGAGGTTTTGCTGTTAACCGTGCCAATAATCATCTTTATGTTGCCAGCCGTAACGGTGGTAATTTTATTAAAATTGTTGATGCAGTTAATGGTGCAGATCTCGGCGAAATGAGCACTACCGGACTTTTGGGTGGTACACTGGTTCTTAATGATATGAGCTGTTCATGGGACGGATCAAAGATTTATGTTTCGAATCTTGCTGCAACTACATCAGATGTTTTTAAAATTTACAGATATGATAATGAAACCTCTCAGCCCGTCGTGGCTTATGAATTTGCCGGCTGGGGCACAGCAAAGCGTCTTGGTGATAATATAAATCTTATCGGAAACGCATCTGATAACTCATTGAAAATTTATGTAGCCGATCAGACAAATAACAAGATTTATATTCTCGGAACAACAGATCAGGGTAACACCCTCGTAATGCAGGATTCAGTAGTACTTCCTAATGCTACGTTCGGTGGTGCAGCTTCTGTTGCTCCTGCTTTAAGAAATAATCAGCTGTTTGGTTACTATGCAAATTCTTCAGGAAAAAATGCCACACTCTACAATACTACAGGAACACTGCTTGGCACTTATCCCGGTGGAGTAATTTCAACTGGAACAACTACCATTCGTTCATTCCACATGTATGGCCAGGAGTATATTGTTACTTTCCAGTACCATAGTAATTCTGTGAGAATAGCTCATGTAGTTGAAACCATAGCCAATCTCAGATCATTTGCAGTAACACCTAATCTCGGTTCCACAGCAAACGGAAACGGTACCGGCGATATTGAAATTGTTGCGAGACCTGACGGTAAAGTTGATATCTATGTGCTTGCCACTAACAACGGTATAGCAAGATACACGCTTGATGCTCCTGTTGCAGTTAACGGAAGACTTAATGAAAACTATGACCTGATTGGTACCAAATTAAATGCCAATGCAGGTTTTGGTGCTAATATGGACATCCGGAATATTAAACTCGGTTATGATTCAGATTATGTTTATCTGGGTCTTGAGTCAAGACTGGATAAAACAAACAGCAACGGTATAGCAATATTCATTGATGTTGAATCACAGACCGGATTGCCTGCCGGAACATCACTCGGCGGCGTTCCCTCGGGAGGACATCTGTTCGGCGATGCTTCAAACCCCAATTACAAAATGGATTTTGAAGTTGATTATGCATTCGTGTTTAACGCCGGCGGAAATGATTCCGTTGTTTATATTGACGCAGCTAAGTATGTAGGCGGTAAAGCAGGACAGTATCTTGGTTCAACCTATAACAGCGGTTCAGTTGCAATTGGACCTTCCGCAAACGGAATTTTCCCGGCTAACACAATAATGATGGCTTATGATTCTGCTTTTGGCGGAAACAGAGGCATTGAGCTCGGAATTAAAAAATCAGCAATCGGTGCCGCAATGTCAGACAGAATCAAAGTATTTGCTGTGGTAGTATCAAGCACTGCATTCTTTAGTGATGTATCTGTTCCGGGCAACATATCAGGCGGAAATCCCGGATTTAACGTGAATTTCGGAACGATCTCAGGCGGACCATATAACACCGGTCTTCAGAACGTTCCTGTTGAACTGAGTTCGTTTACTGCCAAGGCAGACGGCAACAGCGTTATACTTAACTGGGTGACTGCATCTGAATTAAATAATAAAGGTTTCGAGATTCAGAGAAGCTCAGACGGAATAAACTTCAACGGTATCACTTTTATTGACGGTAAAGGTACAACTGCTGACAGAAGTATCTACAGATATACTGATGCCGGACTTGCATCAGGAAAATATTCCTATAGACTCAAACAGATTGATCTCACAGGTGAATTTGCTTTCAGCAGTGTTGTTACAGTAGAAATTGATAATCTTACACCTTCTGTATTTGAGCTGAGACAGAACTATCCTAATCCCTTCAACCCCTCAACCTCTATTAAGTTTACCGTTGCTTCAGAAGGTCTTGCGGTATTGAAGGTATATAATGCCATCGGACAGGAGATAGCAACACTTTATAATGCTCCTGCAAAATCCGGTCAGGTTTATGAAGCAGTTTTTGATGCTTCAAAACTTACATCAGGTGTTTACATCTACACACTCCAGCAGGGCAGCAATTCTCTCACGAGAAAAATGGTCTTAATGAAGTAATATCATTTTGTTTTAGTCAGCAAACGCCGTATCAGATGATACGGCGTTTCTGCTTTAAATTAGTATCAGAAAATTCTTCCTGAACACCTGACATATTTAATTACGATCGGGGGGGGGGCGAAAATTTCTGTTATTACTGAACAATTTTATAAATTTAGAGTAACCTTAAAATTATTTATCATTCCCTTACGTTAGGGAAAACATTACAGGAGAATTTAGTTATGGCATTTTCACTTAACAGAGCTACACTTATTGGAAATCTGGGAAGAGATTCAGAAACAAGGGTAACACCAAACAGTGTGGAAGTTACTACTTTTTCTGTTGCAACCACATACAGCAAAAGAAATCAGGACGGAAATTTCACAGAAGAAACGACATGGCATAATATTGTTGCATTCAGCGTTACCGACTACGTAAAAGGGCAGTTGAAGAAGGGCGCTAAAGTTTATGTTGAAGGAAGAATCACCACCAGAGAATATGTTCCGCGTGATGCTGCCCCTGAAACCGGAAAACGTTATATAACCGAAATTATCGCTGAGAGAATCCTTCCTCTTACCGCAGGCGGAGGAAAAGGAGGAGATTACGGCAGCGGGTATGCTCCGGTCGATAATTCAGTATCAGGCATTGATGAACCCGTAATTAGTCAGCCGGGCAAAGACGATGACCTGCCATTTTAATTATAACTCAGGCTTCTGATTGAATACTGAAATAATCATAAACTTTATATTATTAGCGGGCTGCTTCCTCCTTTCTGCAATGTTTTCAGGATCGGAAGTAGCTCTTTTTTCACTGGACCCTGATAAAATAAAAAAAAAGGGAAGTAAGACTTTTTCAGCGCATTATATCAAACTATTGCTTGAAAATCCCAAAAGACTGCTGGTTACACTTCTGATTGGCAATAATATAGTAAATGTTGCAGCTTCAATCCTGGGTGTTAATCTGGCATTGAATATTGCCGAATATTACGAACTTGATACAGATATTTTGCTTTTTGCAGAAATATCTGTTTTAACTGTTTCTTTAATTTTTCTCAGTGAACTTGCACCTAAAGTAATTGCGAGAAAGAATCCTCAAAAATTTGCCTCTGTAATTTCATATCCTTTTTATATTGCCTACTCCATTTTGTATCCCGTGGCGGAATTTATTAATGAGATACTCCGGATAGTATTCCATAAATTCAAACTGAGTAATTCTGCCTCTGCAATTAAAAATGATGAAATAAGGCAGATGGCTCTTGTTGGTCTTGAAAAGGGGACTATCAAAGATAATCAGCAGCGTATAATAGAAAGCTTTGTTGATTTCAGGGATAAAACAGTCAGGGAGATAATGAAGCCCAGACTTGATATTATTGCAATTAATGCAGAAGCGACATTCTCTGAAGTTGTTGATGAAATTAAGAAATCCGGTTACAGCCGTCTGCCTGTTTACCGGGACGATATTGATGAGGTGACGGGGATGGTGTATTCAAAAGATCTTCTTCCGTTTATGAAAGATGAAAGAAAACTAAAGTCATTCAGTATCCTCAAGGTTATGAGAAAAGTGCTTTTTGTACCTGAATCCAAACTTATAAGTGATCTCCTGAAAGAATTTCAGGATAAAAAGATACATCTTGCAATCGTTGTTGATGAATATGGAGGAACTTCCGGTCTCGTCACGCTGGAGGATGTGCTTGAAGAAGTGGTGGGTGAAATTCAGGATGAATTTGATAAAGAAGTTCAGCAGATAGTCAGGGTCGATAAAAATCGTTATATTGTTTCCGGAAGCACATCTGTTGGTCAGCTCAATAAAATTCTTCCTGACGGGGTAATAATTCCTGAAGAAGATTATGAATCTGTGGGAGGATTTATCCTTTCGCAGACTGAAAATTTCCCCGGAAATAATTATACATTTAACTTTAAAGAGATTAAATTTAAAGTTACCGAAATAGATAATAAGAGAATCAAAAAAGTACTGGTGGAATTTAATGAAACTCCGGCTTCTGATTAGCCTGCTTATACTTAGCACAATTGCGGTTGGTGTAATAGCCTATTTTATCAATACAAAAGGCAAAGATTATTTTATCAGCAAGATGAAAGAGGAGATAATTGCTGAAGCAAAAACGGAAATCGGTAATGCTTTCCGGGTGGTTAAGAATACAGAGGAAACCAGATATTTTGCTGCTGAAACCGAAAAGTTTTTCAACGAAATTAAATCAAAACCATTTACTTTTGAATCAAAAACATTTGAAAAGTTCATTGACTCTCTCAGACAATACGGATCAGACGGAGTTTTGAGCACACAAGAAAATGCAGCACTTATGCCAATGCTCAAAAAGTCGTTTGTGATTAATAAATCAGACGGTATTAACATAAATATAGACTAATAATATGAACAAGGAGAGAAAAACCGAATTAAAAGTTGGAATAACGGTCACGCTTGGACTGCTTCTTCTTGTATTTGTTCTCGGCTGGGCCAAAAATTATGATCTTTCCTCCGGAAGAATCAACGTTAAGGTCAGATTCCCGAATGTTGCCGGATTGGAAGTGGGTGATAATGTAACCATTAACGGGGTGCGTAAAGGTTATGTTGATAATATTAAAGTATTTAACAATGA
>CAYPMQ010000199.1:0-6580 GCA_964411625.1 uncultured Ignavibacteriaceae bacterium | reverse complement strand
GCCCGAAGGACATTCCGGGTTTTAATTTTATTGATAGCCGGGGTAGTTTCAGTTATATTTTTGTTTAAGCCCTTACAGGTTTGGCAGGCAAGACAAACAATTATTCAGGCTTAAGATATCATCTAAATAAAACCTGAAAGATAGCCTGCACTTGTACCATGACGGCCCGCTGCTGTTTACTTTTCCCTTTAGCCACTGCGGTGGTATGCCGCCTTTAGTTGTTTGCAGTCGGGGGAAGCTTCCCCCGACTGGCATACCTTCATACTTCATACATTATACCTTGATACTTCATACATCATACATCATACATCATACCTTCATACCTCATACTTTATAACTCATACTTTATTCCAATCACTCAATCACCCAATCATACTTGTATACGGCTTATCACTCATCATAACTGGTTTGTTTTAACGCAAAGTTAAAGCCTGATTTGTTAATTATTGTTAAATTTAAAGTTGCGTTTTAACTTTTGTTATTAAAAAGCGTCAATAACATGTGTTGAAAATAAAATTAATTAACATTAAATAACAGGAGCCTGTTAAGGTGGATATTAACGAATTAAATAACCGGATAAGGGAAGAAAGTGCATTTATCGATCTTCTGATGAATGAAGTGGGTAAAGTAATTGTCGGGCAGAAGTATATGGTTGAAAGGCTTACTGCCGGATTGCTCGCTAACGGACATATTCTGCTTGAGGGTGTGCCGGGTCTTGCAAAAACTCTTGCCATCAAGACGCTTTCATCGGCAATGAAGGCAAGATTTCAGAGAATTCAGTTCACGCCAGATTTACTCCCTGCCGACTTAATAGGCACGCAGATTTACAATCAGAAAGAATCAAAATTCACGATCAAAAAGGGTCCCGTTTTTGCCAATTTCATCCTGGCGGATGAGATTAACCGTGCACCTGCCAAAGTGCAAAGTGCGCTGCTTGAAGCAATGCAGGAACGTCAGGTTACTATAGGTGAAGAAACATTTAAGCTCGAAGAGCCTTTTCTTGTGCTTGCCACTCAGAACCCGATTGAACAGGAAGGAACTTACCCTTTGCCCGAGGCTCAGGTTGACCGTTTCATGTTTAAAGTGAAAATAACATACCCCTCATTTGAGGAGGAACTGAAGATTCTGAGACAAAACACGACGGGAGAACCAACTGAGATTAATCAGGTTATCAGCAGGGAAGATATCTTCAAAGGGCGGCAGTTACTCAAAGAAATTTACCTTGATGAAAAAATAGAAAAATATATTCTTGATATCGTTTTTGCAACAAGAACTCCGCAGAATTATAGACTCGAAAGATTAAAAGATCTGATTTCATACGGCGGCTCACCAAGGGCGAGCATAAATCTTGCACTCGGAGCACGTGCCATGGCACTCTTAAAGAGAAGAGGTTATGTGATCCCCGAGGATGTAAGAGCAATTGCCCCCGATGTTTTAAGACACAGGATTGCGATGACGTATGAAGCCGAGGCTGAAGAATACACCACAGAAAAGTTGATCCAGGAAATTCTAAACTCAGTTGAAGTGCCATAATGACTACCAGGGAAATTCTGAAAAAAGTAAGGCAGATTGAAATAAGGACCCGCGGATTGGTAAACGAGGTTTTCTCCGGTGAATATCACTCGGTATTCAGGGGGAGGGGAATGGAGTTTTCAGAGGTGCGGGAGTATCAGGTTGGCGATGATATCAGGGCAATAGACTGGAACGTCACCGCCCGGTTTGATCACCCATTTGTTAAAATATTTGAAGAGGAGCGGGAGCTTACCGTCATTCTTGCCGTTGATATGAGCGGATCTCAGAAGTTCGGGAGCGGTAAATATACAAAACAGCAGATAGCCGCAGAGATTTCAGCCATACTTGCATTTTCATCCCTGAAAAATAATGACAAGGTGGGGCTGATTCTTTTTTCTGATAAAGTTGAAAAATATGTGCCGCCTAAAAAGGCAAAATCACACACTCTCAGAATTATCAGGGAGCTGCTTTCATTTGAACCCTCCGGAAAGGGAACGAGTATCAAAAACGCTCTGGAATTTCTGAACAGAATGCAAAGCAAAAGGGCAATAGTTTTCCTCCTTTCTGATTTTAATGATTCGGGATATGAAACCATACTGAAAGTTGTGGGTAAGAGACATGACCTTGTAGGAGTGATGATTGAAGATGAAAAAGAGAATGAGATTCCGCGGGTGGGCCTTCTGAGGGTGGTTGATCCCGAAACGGGCAGATTCATGACGCTTGATACCTCGTCCGAAGCATTTTCAGAGTGGTACAAAATGAAAAGAAACAAGATGCTGAGTGAAAGAAAGAGCCTTTTCCAGAGATCCAAAATTGACTCAATCAGCATAAATACACGGGAATCTTATATTAAGCCGCTTGTTAACTTCTTTAAAGTTCGTGAGAGCAGATGGTGAAAATCAGACTGATTATTACAACTTTACTTTTCTTGATTGCTCTTCCCCTTACTAATGGGCAGAACATTAAAGCCACACTGAAAGCAGATTCAACTGCCTATCTTATAGGTGACCGCATAAATCTCAGGCTGCAGATTATTCATCCCGAAAATATTAAACTGCTCGGCACGTCGCTCAGTGATACCGCTTTCGGTAAACTGGAGCTGCTTGAAAGTAGCAGAGACACAGTCTATTCAGAAGGCGGTTCAAAAATTCTTGAAAGGGTTTATGTTGCCGCCGGCTTTGATTCGCTTGATGTAACAATTCCCCCCCAGGCGATCACTTACAATACAGCAGGTGACACATCTGTTAAAACAATCTACACTAATCTTCTGAAGCTTACAGTCAGGACAATTGCCGTTGATACAACTCAGGAGATCAAAGACATAAAAAAGCCGATCGAACTTCCGGAAAGCTGGCTTGTGTGGATTCTGATTATTGCTGGTGTCATCATTCTTGCACTTGCGGGATGGTATTTTTACCGCAGATATAAAAAGAATAAACAGGATGTGCCTGCTGCTGCTCCCGTTATATCGAAAACATATTACGAGACCGCGTTTGAATCACTCAAGACCCTTGAGAATAAAGAACTCTGGCAGAAGGGGCAGATCAAGGAGTATCACAGTGAAATCACGGAGATTATAAGAAAGTATTTTGAGGAGAGATTTTCTTTGCCGGCACTTGAACTTACGACGGGTGAAACTCTCACAAATCTTCGTAATCTGAATCAGGCGCAGTCAATAATTGACGTTACCGAATCATTCCTGAATAATGCTGATATGGTGAAGTTTGCTAAATTTCAGCCTGCTGCGGCAGTTAATGAAGAGATGATGAGACAGGCTTATAGGATTCTTGAAGTTACCAAACCTGCAGGAGAGAAGTTGTAATGTGGCCTGCTGATCTTTATTTTGCCAACCCCTGGGTTTTATGGCTTCTGCTTCTTATACCCTTGCTGGGTGTTCTTGAGTATCTGAGAAACAGGAAAAAGGAAACGGCTTTTCTTCTTTCAACCGCTAATATTTTATCAGAGAAGGAGCGCCCTTCATCCCTAAGAGAAAAACTTGAATCGGTTCCTGTCTATATGCGCCTGCTTGCGCTTGCAGCCATACTCGTTGCACTTGCAAGGCCCCAGAGCACCACAACGGGAGAAAATGTTTATTCCGAAGGGATTGATATAGCAATCGTTCTCGATGTATCGGGGAGTATGCTTGCTCAGGATTTTTCACCCGACAGGCTGGAAGCGGCAAAATCAATCACCGACGAATTTATATCTGCAAGAAAGACCGACAGAATCGGGCTTGTCATTTTTTCAAGAGAAGCTTATACACAGTGTCCGCTCACGGTTGATTACGGAGTGCTGAGAAATCTGCTCGGGCAGGTGAAAAGCGGAATGATTGAAGACGGCACTGCTATCGGTAACGCAATTGCCAACGGGGTGAACAGGCTTAAAGACAGTGATTCCAAAACCAAAATCATGGTACTTCTTACAGACGGCGTTAATAACTCAGGTGAAATTGATCCTCTGATGGCTGCGGATATAGCCGCTCAGTTCGGGATCAGGGTTTATACCATAGGCATCGGTACTTACGGTGAGGCGCCTTACCCCGTGCAGACCCCGTTCGGAACAAGATATCAGATGGTTCCTGTTGAAATAGATGAGAACATCCTGAATGAAATAGCGTCAAGAACCGAGGGTAAATATTTCAGGGCAACGGGCAATACAAAACTTGCCGATATTTACAAAGAAATTGACAAAATGGAAAAAACCAAAATTATGGTTACCTCTTTTCAGAATAGAAAAGAACTTTTCCTGCCATGGGTTATAGCGGCACTTGCACTGCTGCTGCTTGAGAACCTTTTATCCAAAACATATTTGAGAAAGTTACCATAACAGGCCATGTTCAAGTTTGCAAGACCCGAATATCTTCAGCTTCTCTTTATCCTCCCCGTTATGGCGGTGCTTTTCATATTTTATCTGAGAAATAAAAAACAGAAGCTGCTTAAGCTTGTTGATGCAGAGTTGTTTGATAAGATTGTACTCTTTAAAAGTTTCAGCAAAGAGATTCTTAAATTTTCTGTCATTACTCTCTCTTCTGCACTGCTTATTCTTGCAATGGCAAAACCTCAGATGGGGAGCCGCATGGAAGAAGTTAAGCAGGTTGGCATAGATATTTTTATTCTGCTTGATGTTTCAAACAGTATGCGCGCAGAAGATGTTAAACCTGACAGACTTACCAAAGCTAAATTTGATATATCTAACCTCATCAGAAAGCTGGAGGGTGACCGGATAGGGCTCATCGTTTTTGCGGGGGAATCTTTTGTTCAGTTTCCGCTTACAACAGATTACTCTGCCGCAACACTTTTCCTCAATGCGGTTGATCATTCTTCAATTCCGGTTCAGGGCACTGCCATTGCCGATGCCATTGATCTGGCGGTGGATTCATTCAGTGACTCAGTAAGCACCCAGAAAGCCATTATAGTCATGACTGATGGTGAGGATCATGAAGGAGATATAGAATCTGCCATTGAAAAGGCAAAGGAAAAAGGCGTTTATATCTATACCATTGGCATGGGTACCGAAGAGGGGGCTCCTATCCCGATTAAGGACGTCAGGGGAAACACAGTCGGATATAAGGATGACTCGGAAGGTAATACTGTTGTCACAAAAATTAACGAAAGTATTCTGAGAGAAATTGCATCAAAAGGGGATGGCAAGTTTTACAGGAACACGGGTGAATCATCCGGAATACTGAATAATATATATGATGACCTTTCAGGAATTGAAAAGTCTGAGTATGGCAGCATGAGGATCACCCAGTATGATGATAAATACCACTACTTTCTGATTCCGGCGCTGCTTCTGCTTATTCTTGAAATATTCATTACAGATAAACCGGTCAGATTTTTACAGAAACTATTCAGAGAGAAGACGGCATGACAAAGATCAGTCTTAGGATATTGATATTCATCTCTGCCGCCACAAGTGTTTTTGCCCAGGATATCGCAAAAACCAATAACAAAGGCGTTGACCTTTTTAATGACGGTAAGTATGAAGCAGCAGAGAAGATGTTTAAGGAATCGCTCGATAAAAAACCGGGCAGTTTTGAGGCAGAATTCAACCTTGCCGATGCTCTTTACAAACAGGGCAAATATGATGAGGCAATAAAAGGTTTCACTTCTGCGTCATCAAAAACCGATGATAAAATATATAAGGCTAAAACCTTCCATAATATCGGCAACTCTCTGATGAAGCAGAATAAGTATCAGGAGGCGGTAGAGGCATATAAAAACTCTCTGAAACTCAACCCTAAAGATCTTGAGACAAAATACAATCTCTCACATGCACTGGAGATGCTGAAGAAACAGCAGGATCAGAACAAAGACCAGAACAAGGATCAGAACAAAGACCAGAACAAGGATAACAAGAACAGTCAGGGGAAAGATAAAAACTCCAAACCAGATGCCGGTAAAGGCAAAGCTCCCAAAATAAGCAAAGAGGATGCCGAAAAAATGCTCAATGCGATGAAGAATAATGAACAGGATCTGCAAAAAAAGCTCAGAAAAAAGCAAGGCACATCAAACTCAAAGGAAAAGGACTGGTAATATGAAGAAAGTATTCATAGTGCTTGTCTTAATTTTTGGTGTTCTCTCACCTCACATCCTTGGACAGAAATTTCAGGCAACCGTAAACACAAACAAGGTTTCAGCGGGTGATTACTTTGTCATAGAATTCACTTTTTCTCATGATGATGTAAACGGGGTTAAGAATTTTAAGGCTCCCGATTTTTCCTCTTTTCAGATACTCTCCGGTCCGAGCAGATCACAGAATATGAGCTGGGTGAACGGGGTGGTCTCAGCCTCAATCGGTTTTTCATACTACCTGAAGCCGAAAGCACAGGGTTCTTTTACAATTGGTGCGGCCTCTGTTGATTATGACGGTAAGACTTTTAAAACAAACCCCATCACAATAACGGTTACCCCCGGTTCTGCGAACCCCAATGCGGGCGGCGGAAGTGATAACAGCGCTAATGAATATGCCGAGATTGCCGAAAATCTCTTTATCCGCGCTTACATTGATAAGACCGATGTTTTTGAGGGGGAACAGGTTACGGTAACGTATAAATTATATACTA